>JAZFTF010000153.1:0-11850 GCA_036446495.1 Candidatus Omnitrophota bacterium
TCTCTTTTTTCATTGCTTATCTAATCAAAAGAAGCAATGAGGCCTTTGGCCTTTTTAAGAGATGGCTTACGGTCGCCGCTATATCCGGCGCCTTCTTTTTTTTAACGCGATACAGGGAGGCGGGGCATCTCGCGCTCGTAACCCTGTTTGAGATAACCTTTTTTTACGCATGGGTGATAAGCATCTTTTACGTTGTTTTTATTAAAAGGGATATATCGCTGTTTATACAGAGTGTAACTTTATCGTTCATCTGCGCTATTCTGATCTGGAACGCCTTCATGGATAGAACTACGCATACCTTAAACCCCTTATTGGACAGTTTCTGGCTGGGGATACACGTTCCTGCCGCGATCTTAGGCTACGGCGCTTTTCTGCTGTCGTTTGTCGTCAGCATGTATTATGTTTATGCCGAAAGAAAGGAGAGGCCCTTAGGCAGACTCGCCAGCCTTAACACAGGGCTTATTATGGGCGGGGTTATGCTTTTGACGGCGTGCATAATAACAGGGGCGATATGGGCGAAATCGGCATGGGGAAGATTCTGGAGCTGGGACCCCAAAGAGACGTGGGCACTCGTTACATTTGTGATTTACGCGTCCGGCGTAGCGGTTAGAGAGGTTTTTAAGTTGAACCCGAGATGCCAGGCATATTTTTCTATACTGGGTTTTATGGCTATGCTTTTTACATTTTTCGGAGTGGGGCTTTTTCTCACGAGCCACCACGCGTATCAGTAACGAAGGACGAAAGACGAGAGGCGAAATTGAGAATAGTAATGATAGGGCTAAGCCACAGGACAGCGCCTTTAAGTGTACGGGAGAAGGTTAGCTTTTCCGATACTAATATCGAGGACTCTTACGCGCTTCTGGAAGCATATCCGTATATAAAAGAGTCATTCATATTATCCACCTGTAACAGGGTTGAGTTGTACGGCGCGGGATACGATGGAAAGATGATCGCAAGTGGACTGGAAGATTTTCTATACGGGACGCACGAGATGATACCCGGCTCTCTGGAAACCTGCCTTTACAGGAAGATGGATGCGGAGGCCGTCTACCATCTATCCAGGGTAGCGAGCGGGTTGGATTCTATGATAATAGGCGAGAGCCAGATCCTCGGACAGATAAAACGCTCATATGATAAGGCAAGACTTGCTGGTTCGGTAGGGGGGTGCCTGCACAAGTTGCTCCAGGATGCGCTGCGGGCAGGTAGAAAGGTGCGCAGCTTAACGGATATATCAAAGGGCGTGACATCCATTCCGGCAGCCGCCTTAGAGCTTATAAAGAGGGAAGGGGATATCGGCGCCAAAAGTGTCGTTGTGATCGGTGCCGGTAAGATAGGCGGTATGGCTGTCGCGAGATTAGCCAAGTCCGGCATAAGAGAGGCGGTGGTCGTTAACCGCGATAGATCCAGGGCAGAACGCATTATTAAAGAGAGTATTGCGCAAAAGGGAAACGTGAGGGCCGAAAGTTTAGATGCCCTTAAAAGAGAGATCTCTATGGCAGACATAGTTATTACAGCCACCGCATCGGTTGACTACGTAATAACACGAAAGATGCTGGAAGAAATACTTAGGCAAAGAAGGAAGGGACTCTTACTTATCGATCTGGGCGTGCCGCGCAATATCGAAGATTCCGTTAGGCGCATCGAGGGTGTGAGGCTTTACAATATAGATGATCTCAAGCCCATCGTGGAAGAGGCGATCTGCAATAGAATGGCCGAGGCCGAGAAGGCGGAAGAGATCATTAAAGAGCGGGTATGCGAAAAATCATCCGGTGAGCTTATACAGGGCTTAAAAAAGGAACTGATGGATAAAGAGAATGATACCGTGTACAAATATATTTAGGGGCTTAAGGACCATCCATACCGAACGGAAGAGAGGGCCGCTTTTCGCGTGGAATATCACCGCCAGGTGTAATCTGAGGTGTAGCCATTGCTATAGGGATTCGCGGACTGTGGAGGGGCCCGGCAATGACGGAAGGGATCTATCGGATGAGAAATGCATTCAGCTTATAGACGAGATAAAGAGGCTTGATCCCCCCATGGTGCTCTTGACCGGTGGCGAGCCTCTCTTACGGAAAAACGTCTTTGATATTGTAAAAAAATGCAAGGCCTCCGGATTGAGGATCGCGCTCTCCACCAACGGAACGCTTATAGACAGGGTTATGGCGCAAAAAATAGAGACGAACGGCGTAGATTATGTAGGCATAAGTATAGATGGAAGAGATGCGCTACATGATGAATTTAGGGGGCTTGAAGGGGCGTCTGGATTAAGCTGGGACGCCATCAAATATTTAAATTCCCTGGGCGTAAAAACAGGAGTAAGATTTACCCTTACTGATAAAACCAAGGGTGACCTTTTTCATGTTTTAGATAGAACAGTAGAGGCCGGAACAAAGAGATTCTGCCTGTACCATCTTGTCTACTCCGGAAGAGGAATGGGCGTTGCGGACATAAGCCCGCGCGAGAAGAGAGAGATTATGACGGAGTTCTTTTCCAGGGTAAAGGCGCTTTCATTAACGGATGATGAATTTGAGGTATTGACTACGGACAACCATGCCGATGGCGTGTATATGCTGCAGTCCTTAGCCGATGACGAAGCGGCATATTCCTGCATCAAGGCCCACGGAGGTTGTTCGGCCGGCGATAGGGTGATCTACCTCGATTCGACAGGCGATGTCTACCCATGCCAATTTTTGAGGGAAGAATCCCTGGGCAATGTAATCGAGAGATCCCTCGTTGATATATGGGAGGACGAAAAAAACCCATTATTGAAAAAGCTCAGGAATAAAGAAAATTTCTTACAAGGCCGTTGCGGAGAGTGCGCTTATAAAAATGTATGCGGAGGCTGCCGCGCAAGGGCAAGGGCGCGTTCCGGATCGCTGTGGGATGAGGATCCGGCGTGTTATCTTGAAGAGAAGGAGATCCTTGTATGACCGAACCACCGAGAATAATCTTCTGGGAGACGACAAAACAATGTAACTTGAGGTGCGCTTACTGCAGGGTTTTAAAAAACGGGCCCTCATCCGAATTTACTACAGAGGAAGCGTTTTGGCTTGTAAGTGATATCAAGGGCAATTTTCCCGATGCGCTGCTTATATTTAGCGGTGGAGAGCCTCTTTTAAGGAGAGACCTGTTCGATATTCTCCTATACGCTTCTTCTCTCAGGCTCAAGGTATCGCTTGCCACAAACGGGACGCTCCTTGGCAGAAGAGAGGCCGCTAAACTTAAGAAAATCGGAATAGGAAGGGTAAGCATAAGCCTGGATTCGAGCGAAGAGGTATACCATGATATGTCGCGCGGCATCCAGGGTTCATATAGAAAAGCGCTGTATGCCGCTTCGGTCCTGAAAGACGAAGACGTCCCTTTGCAGATAAATTTTACCGTGGCAAGGTCGAACATGCACGAAATAGTCGACATAGCGGAGCTTTCATATTCATTAGGAGCGGAGGCCCTCCACTATTTTATCCTGGTAGCCACAGGATGCGGAAGGGAGCTTGAGGAAGACGAGATGCTGGATGCCGGCCAGATGGATGAGGTCTTGCGCACCGTAAAGAGGATTTCGCGGGATTTTCCCATGGAGATAAGGCCTATATGCGCCCCGCAGTATGTCAGATTTGTCGAAGGAGGCGAAAACAGAGGTTGTCATGCGGGAAGCAGGGTCTTTTTTATCTCTTCTGAAGGCGATCTTTATCCTTGCGGGTATTTACCGGCAAAGGCGGGGTCTATCCGTAAGGAATCGATAGATGATATATGGAAGAACTCCCCTGTATTTACGGCGCTCAGGCGCAATGAGCTGAAAGGCGCCTGTTCCCATTGTATATATAAAGAGATGTGCAGAGGCTGCAGGGCCCGCGCATACAGCAGGACCGGAGACTATTTAGCCGGGGACGAATCGTGCCTTACCGTTGCGAGGTGACGATTTTTAGAGGACGGACCGATGGATAAGACAGACGGAAAGTTGATCATAGCGTTGCAGGAGGGGATGCCTATAATATCGAGGCCGTACAAAGAGATGGCTGATAGGCTCGGTATTTCCGAAGATGAGGCGATCACAAGGGTTAAGAAGCTTAAGGAGGCGGGCCTTATAAAGAGGATAGATTTTAGGCTCGATCTAAAAAGGATGGGCCTCGCTACGACACTGGTCGCCTGCAAGATCCCGGAAAGAGAGATCCAGAGGGCCAAAGAGATTATATTAAATTGCGGGAACGTAACGCACAATTATTTGAGAGACCACGATCTAAATATGTGGTTTACGCTAAGTGCGGCTTCTACCGATAGACTTCGCGATTTACTGGTTGGCCTGAAGGAGAGATTAAAGGCGGACCGGATGTTGAGTCTTCAAACCAAAAACGTTTTTAAGCTGGGATTCAGGCTAAAAGTAAAGAATGGTTGGAAGGGGGTTGTTTAAATGTTGAGTAAGAATGAGAAAGGCATTTTGCTGTACATATCAGACCACGGGCTGAACTTGTCAAGAGAGCCCTTTTTGGAAGTGGCGGATGAGCTGGGCATGGCCGAAGAAGATGTGATAGCTATGCTCCAAGGATTACGGCGAAAAGGGGTTATAAAGGATTTAAGAGGGGTGATCGACCCGAAGAAGGCAGGATATAAAGAGAATGCCCTTATCGCCTGGCGCGTGCCGGATGAGAAGGCGGACGCCGTAAAGAATAATTTTGTTGAGAACGATCTTGTTTCTCACTGCTACGAAAGAGAGCCGGGAGAGGGATTTAACTATAACATCTTTACTATGGTGCATGCGAAGAAGATAAAAGAGATAGAGGACTTTGTCGAGAGGGCCGCGGAGGAATTTAATTGTGATTATGCGCTTCTTTTTACCGAGAGAGAGCTTAAAAAAGAGAAGTTGGATATGGGAGAGTTTCTGTAAATAATTTTTCAATTCAAAAGAACGCGAGAACGGAGGTAAGAGCATGGTTCATCTAATTTGCGGCCTGGTGGCTGTAGTACTGGGCTTGTGGGGGATCTTTGGTTGGTGGGATTCCTTTGGGATGGTATTGAGAGGTCTCATCCCCCTTATGCTGCTGATAGGCGGCCTTATTGCGACGGGGGTCGGTATAGAGAGGTTTAACAAGCGCGAGAAAGAATAATTTCGCCATGAGTCTATTTTTAAAGGACCCAAAGACGTGTATGAACCCCTGGTATGGCCTGTATATTATTGTATTTGTATGCGGATTTGTGCTGGTGGCGTTATTGGTAGGGAAGAAAAGATACGAATTCTCTCCGGTTCCAGGCAGAGCCGGCGGTAGCGCGGTCGCCACACCGGTAGGCCTTAACAGGATCAACGCAACCCCTTCCGATAACAGATTAAGGTTTTAGGAAATGCAGAATGGCTAATGATAAAGAGATCTTCTGTGACAAGAATGTAAGGCCGTGGATAATAACGATAGTCGTTTTAGGTATCATAACTGCTATCTGGGCTACCGCAACCAACGATGAATTATTTAGGATCAGAAGAATGGATAGGGATAAGGACGCAAGGGGAAGGAGACAGCAAAATACCATGCCTGTTCCCTCTTCGCCCCAACTCATCGCGGGTCAGATCCCGATCAACCCCGACAACATGATGTTAAACGCCATAACGAGGGCGACCCCGAGGGGCGGCATACAGCTCGTCCATAATGCTGCGCCAATCGCCTTCCAGGACGTCTTTAAGAACGCGATCAGGTCCGCAGAACCCGCGGTAGTAGATATCCACGCCACATGCCTTAATAAAAATGTTATACAAAGAAGAGGCGCGCTTAAGAACGCGCCTTCGTTTGCCATACCCTTTACGGGGAATACCGACAGGTTTATATCGAGAAGGCCTTATGAAAATATAGGCGCCGGGTTTATAGTAGATTCGAAAGGATACATTATTACCAATTATCACGTTGTGGAGAATGCCGCGAGCATAGTCGTTACGGTAACAAAACCCCAGCCGCGCGATTTTCAGGCAAAGGTCGTAATGACCGACCCATCGCTCGACATAGCGCTTCTGAAGATCATGTCGAATGAGCTATTCCCTGTCTGCCCCATAGGCAATTCGGGCCGGGTTGCGGTAGGCGACTGGGTAATAGCGATAGGCAGCCCCTTCGGGCTCGACCTCTCCGTAACGGCAGGGATAATCAGCGGGATCCGCAAATCGATCACCATAGACGGAAACGTGTATCAGGATCTGATACAGACGGATACGCCGATCAACAAAGGCAGTTCAGGCGGCCCCCTAATAAACCTTAATGGCGAGGTTATCGGCATCACTACGGCGATCTATGCCCCTACAGGTGTCTTTAGCGGTACGGGTTTTGCCATACCCATTGATCAGATAAAGAATTTTTTAAGAGATGGCTTAGGTCCGGATGTCCTGGCTGTTACTCAGGTTGCGTTTGCCAATATGCCCCGGCAGGCCCCGTACAATTTCGGTACGGGGCAGAGCGGACGGCTCAATCTGGGCATCGAGGCGCTTCCTGTAAATGAAGTGCTTGCGAGGGAGTTCAGGCTCCCTGTCACCAGAGGAGTGGTGATCAACGGGATCTATGATAATTCTCCGGCTCAAAATGCCGGACTTTTAAGGGGAGACACGATAATCACTATTGACGGCGTTGCTATTGTTAAGCCCGAACAGATACCAAATATCCTGCAGAGCGCGCATAATAAGAGGACGATAGGGATAACGTATTATAGGAACGGCCAGGAGGCTGATTGTACAATATTTTTGAGGTGAAGATGTGAGAGGTGGAGAGGGAGAGGTAAAATGGATAAGATAAAAGAGAAATTCTGGATAAATGAGAGGATCGAGAAAGACGATACATATTGGTGGCTGGGGCCCCTCGGTGTGATATTTGTGGTTTTACTGATCTTCTTCGCCATACTAAAGAACTCAGGCCCCATCCGGCTGGATGACCTGGGGGATCGGGCAAAGGCGAAGGTCCGGCGCATTATCACCGGTAAGGCAAGGGCGATCTGGCTCGGCATGCAGGTCTCGCCTATAACCCGGGATGTGACCAGGGAGTTTGGGATAAGCCCCAAGCAGAGAGGGGTTGTCATAACGGATCTGAACGAAGGGCAGGGGGCAAATGCCGGCATAAATCTCGGGGATGTTATCGTGGCGATCAATGGGAAAAAGATAACGGATTTTGAATCTTTTTTATGGCTTGCCAAACAATCGAAATTTTCAGACGGGATCCTCCTCGATATCATAACCAACGGAAGAAGAAGGTATGTGAGCATGCCTTTTTTATTTAAAGGGGGCCCGCTTGCCGGGCCGAACGCAAACCACTGGCAGATCGGCGGGCCGATCAACGCGCCCGCTTTTAGCTACGGCAGGCTTGTGGCTTTTCCGGATAATACCAACTTGAACCAACAACAGGTGGCGGGAGCGGGTAGTTGGCCGGGCGCCGGCCCTTATTTTATGATATGTCCGAATTGCGGGCATAGCAGCCCGGCCACGGCAGCCGGCCCCGTAATTTGTCCGAACTGTGGGATACAGATGTTGAGAAATCAGTAAAAGGCATGACGGAGGAAGTTTGTTATGAAGAAGAAGGGTAAGGGCGAGTTAGGTTGGATGAGATTCATAGGAAAAGAAGTAAGGACTATCTTCTCCTTTGGTATCGCGGCAGTCGTAGTATGTATCGTGATTGTCTTATTAGCTATGTTTGGCGCTTCGGGAGGAGCCGATACAACCTACCGGCCTTGCGGGAGGATAGTTATTACCTCTGATTCAAAGAGCCCGGATGGATCTGTCTCTTCTACTTTCGAGAGGTGCAGGTATTTTCTAACGTACGATCTGGCGACTAAGAGATTTAAGGCTGTGGCCAACCCCTACTTTAATGAGGTAAATCCGGGCGCCAAAGCAGCGCGTTTCATAGCGAATAAGGCCGAAGAAGCCGTTATATCCGGAAATATAGGGCCTGTAGCATACCAGACGTTGGAGAACTTTAATGTGCATGTATATCTTGTGCACAAGACGTCGGTTCGCGACGCCGTAGGGCTATTTTTAGAAGGTAAGCTCATCCATGTCGAGCCTCGAAATCGGTTCGGAGCCATGAACGCTCCGGGTCGGCGCGCTCAAGAAGCCCCGGAGATCCAAGGAGTGGCATGGAGGCCTGTATTTGCTCAAGGCAGGCCTCCAGCCCCCAGAATGGCTTACTGCCAGTTATGCGGTTTAAAGATGCCGTTAGGGGCGCATATCCGGACGAACCGTATTATGTGCCCGTACTGCCCCGGGCAGAATATGCAGATAATGGCCCCTTTGAATAATCAGATGGGGCCGCCCTATGCGGGGCAAGTCCAGCAGGTTGGGTTCGGGCCGGGAAACGGTTACGGGGCCGGCGCGGCAAGCAGAGGTGTATGTATTTTGAGATGAGGTAGAATCTGCCTTCGCACTACAGTTGTAAACGACTTTAGCGCTACGGCGGATTCAATTCGACCGTTCATGGAAGAGTAACAAAGGAGATGGATTTACGAAAATCAAAGATTTTCGTAAATCCAGGTCTCATTGAAAGGAGGAGAAATGGTAGTACAAGAAGAGAGCATTACAAGAAAAGAGGTGCTATGCAAGGCCTGCGGCGGCCGAATGAAGAAAGCGATAGTCTCTAAACACTCAAAGAAGTTCGGCGGTTTCTTGATCGCCTCCGGTGTTGGGTGCAGCCTATTCTGGATCGGGCTGGTTTTAGGCGTACCGCTTTTAGTCATGGGGATCTATATGGTCGCGGCAAAGAAGCCGGTGTGGGTATGCTCAGAATGCCAAAGCGTGGTAGACCGATATGTCAAAGAGTCTCTCACCGCGCTGAATTAAAAGCCAAAGGTTCAATAAAATATATCCTTTATGCCAAAGAAGACGGTTATTAAAAGAAGAAGTCTTTTTGCACAGGGCCTGCCATTGATCGTATTTTTTATCCTGGCGCTTTTGTTTATGGCCGCGATCTTACGTATAGGCGTGGGTGAAGCGGAGTGGGCGGGACTGGTGGTTAGCAATCTTGATAAGGAGCTTGCGGCCAGATACGATATTCCGCCGGGCGAAAAAGGCGTCTGCGTGGTCATAGTTCATGAACAGGCGCTTAATTCAGGTATAAAAGCAGGCGACCTTTTAAGATCGATAAACGGCAAGACGGTGACCAGCGTCTCATCTTTTTTAAAAGTAGCCAGATATGTCGATATACGCGAAGGGGTGCTCCTTGACATCGTAAGAAACGGCGGACCGTTATATGTGACGCTCTACGACAGGCCAGGACTTCACGGAAAGATCAAGAGGTACCTTGGCATTGATCCGCAATATACAAGCCCGGTTGCTATGAGGAGATCGCTCGGGGTCGCAGTACCTGCCGGGGAGGCGGTCTGGCTCGGCGTGGAGTTAGAGCCGGGCCCCAGGGGGATATATGTTGATGATGTTCCCCTTGGATCACCTGCGGAAAAAGCGGGTTTTAAGGCAGGGGATATTATTACCGCCATTGATGGTGAGAAGGTTGTCGATATGGCTACCTTTAACAAGCTGACGTTGAGCGGGAAATTAGTGTCGGCATCTGTGGAGATATCAAGAGGGAATAGTACGTTATATATCTTTATCCGGGATGAACTCCCCAAAGGGGTAACGCAAAGAGTGGCATTCAATTTGACTAAACCATTATTAGGCGGCACAGGCGGGGTTGGGTCCATTGTCCCGCTTTTGGCTATTACTCCCGGCCGGGCAGCCTCGTTGCCTCCGGTAGAAGGACATTGGGCAGGCGTGGAGACCTTGAAGTTAACGCCGCAGCTCGCTCTTTTTCTAAATATCCCGCTTAATATAAAGGGCGTACTTATCGATGAGGTGACTATGGAGGCGCAAGACGCCGGCCTTATGGCGGGAGACGTCATCGTCAAAGTTGGCGGCATGGATACCTTTACGCTCAAGCAGTTCAGGGCAGCGACAAGGTTGGTGAGAGAGAGGAATGCCGTAGACCTGGTTGTTTACAGAAAGGGCAATTATAGCACGTTTACGATAAGATCCCTTTGGCCCCTCGGCGTCGCGCAGATGGAGACGGCCCAGATGATACCGAAAGGCGCTGTGGCCCCACATAGATATAGAGGCGCTTGCACGAGCTGCCATACTATCGGGAATACCGGGCAGTTGGCTAAGGACGGCGGAGATCTACTTAATCTAAACGCGCCTCCGATAAAGCGGGGCGCAAAGGCGCCGCATAGGTACAGAGGAAATTGTAAGACTTGTCATACGATAATAAAGTAAATGAGGCCATGACTTACGCGACCGCAAGGAAGCGTAAGCCATAAAGCCGAATTTATCCCTGCGTATGCAGGGATCTCGTATAGACGTGCTGAGATCCCGGTGTTTTGCCGGGTGTATGCAGCAGCAAAAACCGGAATGACATGTACTTCTAAAAAGGGAGCAGCATTGGAACAGGATAGGCCAAAAAGGAATACCGGAGTAATAAGCAAAACGGGCGGCCTGATAAAGGATAATGCCAGGATAGCCAAGGATGGAATGATATACTACCTCGATACGTTATGGAAGCTGCCCGGCGCATACATGGCAAGCAGGGACGGGACAAAGTCGGAACGGCTCTCCAGAAAGAGGATAAGGCGCCTGGAAGACATCGAGGCGATAAGAGGCAAAATAGAGGAGTCCGGAGCCAAGATAGACTCTGTCAGGGAATGGATAAAATTGGCGAGAGAGGGTAGCTGGGTCGAGGATATCAAAAAAAGGATCGGGGAGTTTGAGTTGGCCTCTGAGGAATTGGAAAGAAGGATCGAATTGTTAAAGCTTGATTACCGGTATTTTGCGGATTCGTTCCTTAGCGTTGGCAAAGATGAGCTGACAGCGTTTTTTAACGGCGTTGACACAGGCAAAGATACGGATACGCGGATTTCAGAAATTTCCGAGAGCTTAAAGCAGGTAGAGTTGATAGGCGAGAGGGCGCAAGAGACGGCATCCGAGACAGAGAGACTCGAAAAAGACATAGAGAACTTTATAGACAAGAAATTGTCCGGCTCAAAAAAGGATAAGAGAAGAGAGATTAAGGCCGGGCAGCCGTCAGGGATAAGAAGATTGGCAACGGGTTTGGTCGGCGTATTAAAGCGGGTTATAAATATCGCAAGGCTGGTAACGCTGGCCCTTTATTACGTTGCCAGGGTATCTATCTTCTTGATCAAATATTGTATTCTGGTGCCAGCCGCGTTTATTGAGAGAGTCGTCGGGTTATTCAAGAAGTCAATTCGATCGCTCAAAGAAGAATAACGGAGAAGATAGACTTACGAAAATTTTTAATTTTCGTAAGTCTGGGTCTCATTGAAGGAGAAGGAAGCATGTTAAAATTTGTCATAGCCGTAGTAGCGGCGATACTCCTTGCCGTCTTCACTATTCAGAATATCGAACAGGTGGAAGTGCAGTTGCCTTTTGTGCAAAACGCCTTCAGGATAAGATTGATCTATCTCTTATTCACGACCTTTATCCTGGGGTGTATCAGCACCTATCTCCTGCTAACGGCGCACCAATGGAATCTCTCGAAGAAAAAGAAGAAGACTGAGGCGGAGAAAGACCTGGATGAATATCTGTAAACCCGTTAGACCTTTAGGGGGATTTAAATTATTAAAGGTCTAACGGGGCAAGAGAAGGTTAAGATAGGCCTATGAGATGTGACGATTGTGAAAAATGCGGTAAGAAGGTAGGCTGGGTCGGTTTCTGGACGACATTGAGCCTCGGCTTTTTTAAATTATATATAGGTATCATCAGCGGTTCCCGCGCCCTTATCGCCAGCGCCTTCTGCTCTTTGACGGATGTCGACAGCGCCGTAAGCATCATAGCGAGCACCAATATCACCAGGAGGCCCGTTACCTCAAAATACCCGGACGGGTATGGCAAAGTGGAAT
>JAZFTF010000154.1:0-7542 GCA_036446495.1 Candidatus Omnitrophota bacterium
TGTTCCATTTATTTTTATATGAGGCCTTATTCGCTATCAATTGCGTAACAGATGTACAGATGGTATCCACTATCCGAAGATTGTTGGCTCTTAGGCTGGATCCAGTCTCTGTAAGTTCGACGATGGCGTCAACGAGCTCCATATTCGCCTTCACTTCTGTAGCGCCCCAGCTAAAGTCTACCTCCGCGCGCACCTTGTTCTTCTTGAGATACTTATTCGTGACGTTTACCAATTCGGTCGCGAGGCGTTTTCCTTGGAGGTCCTTTACGCTCTTTATCTTAGAACCTGCTCTGACCGCCAGTACCCATCTTACGGGCTGTAACCCGGTCTTGGCGTACATAAGCTCGGAAACTTTTACAACATCTGAATCCTTCTCAAGGATCCAGTCATTGCCGGTAATACCGCAATCGAGGGTACCGTTCTCTACATATTCAGACATCTCTTGCGCGCGAAGCATGAGAGGATCGATCTCTGGATCATCTATATAAGGCAGATAAGAACGCTGGCTTATTCTTATATTGAAGCCGGCCTTCTTGAACATGCGTATCGTGCTCTCCTGAAGACTCCCCTTCGGTATGCCTAGTTTAAGCTTCACCCAACACCTTCTCTTTCGTATCGAACCTCTCGCACTCTCTTTGAGAAGAAGGTGCTGGGTTCATCTTAAAGAGCCAACTCGCGTCTTTCCAACGTCTCTTTGGCTCTTTTACCATCATATTGTATATAATTACGATATTATTGTCAAGAAAATTACCCACGTACCAGTCCCGCCTCATTTCTGTAAAACAATGGTGAGGCGAGACGGTGCGGGGTTTCGCTCCACGGAAAGGTCTCAAAAATAGAACTCTAACAGTCTCAAAACCGTGGAGCTTCACTTTTTTACCTAAAAAAACCTAACACATTTGGCCCGGATGTGTTATAATTGAGCCATGCTGAAACTGTTACGACAAAAAAAAGTGATGAAGAGAGTGCTCTGGGGCCTGGCCATCATAATCATACCGGCCTTTGTATTATGGGGCGCCGGCGGCTTGAGGGATGACAATAAGTACGCGGGCACGGTCTTTGGGAAAAATATCTCGTTCGAGGAATATACCGACAGCTATAATGCCGTAAGGAGCCTCGCGCTTCTTACTCACGGAGCAGACTTTCAAAAGATGAGAGGGGCCCTCATGTTGGAACAGGCTGCTTGGGACCGTCTTATCCTTGTAAAAGAGGCCCAAAAGAGAAGGATAAAGGTCTCTGATGAAGAAGTAATAGCCCGCATAGCCGCTCTTCCCATTTTCCAAACGAAAGACGGAATGTTTAATCAGAGTAATTACACGATGATCCTTGGTAATATATTGAGGACGACCCCTCGAAGGTTCGAAGAGGAGATGCGCGAGTCACTCATGATAGAGAGGCTTATGGCGAGGGTATTCAGGGGTGTCCGTAGGCCGACAGAAAAAGAGATAGAAGAAGCCCTTGCTTCTATGGATCCGGACGAAACATCCGGCACAGAAGTGCCGCTCGCCGAAAAGGTGCGCGAGAATCTCGTCGCTTCAAAAAGGATGGAGGTCTATCAGACCTGGCGCACGGATCTATACGCGCGGGCAAAGTTTACCAGCTTCATAAAAACCACTAAAGAAGAAGGGCCGCAGGAAGATATGAAGACGGCACCCGAAGAAATAGATGAAACACTTGAAATCACAGAAGAGACCTTAGATATTCCCACAGAAAAAATCCCCGCCGAAGAAACTACCCAGGAAGAAAAAATAGAGACCCTGCTGTAAGCGCTGCCAAAGTTTACCTTAATTCACTACCCTATCATGCTTTCGCCATAAGCTGCGCATTAAGAATTTTCGCGGGTGGCAATGAGTACATTTACGGGGACATTTTACTTAATAACAATTATTGATATATATGTAAAGTGTCCCCGCTTTGGGTTGGGGGCTGGGACGCCGCAACTGTTAGCATTCTATTGGCATGCCCCTGGCATGCCCCGCGAATAACTATAAGGGCTCTCCGTTGACAGGACCCGCGAAAATTCGAGGAGTAACATCGAAAGTATGGTCTAAAATTTTAGTGCTGTGCTGGCAAACGGATTGGTAATATTCAGGGTAATATTATTCCAGGAGGTGTTTGACTTCTTTCATGAATTGCGAGGCATCCTTAAACTGCCTGTAAACGGAAGCGAAGCGGACATAGGCGACCTCATCCAGTTTGTGCAGCTTAGACATTATGGCCTCGCCTATATCTTTGGCGTGGACCTCTTTCTCGAACTTTCGCTGCATCTGCCGCTCAATCTCATTGACGAGTTTCTCTATCCTCTCCGTAGTAACAGGCCTCTTTTCGCAGGCGGTCATAACACCATTTAGGATCTTGGCGCGGTTGAAAGGTTCGCGACGGCCGTCTTTCTTTATCACCATAAGGCGGGACTCTTCGACATACTCATAGGTAGTAAACCTGCGCTTGCACTTGATGCACTCACGCCTTCGCCTTACAGCCTTTCCCTCTTCACTGGATCGGGAATCGACTACTCTATGATCTTTGTTTCCGCAGTAGGGGCAGTCCATTTCTTGATCCTCACCTTTAGTCCCGCTTCTTTGAGAAATTTTGCCGCCATCTCGTCAGGGTAGCTGCCTATTATGACTATCTCTATTATCCCGGCGTTTATGATCATCTTGGCGCAGATAATGCAAGGCTGGACCGTGGCATAGAGTATGGAATCTTTTACGCTGTTGCCATGGAGCGCCGCTTGAAGCAGAGCATTCTGCTCTGCATGGAGCCCGCGACAGAGCTCGTGCCGCTGGCCTGAAGGGATATCGAGTTCGGCCCTTATGCATCCCGCCTCATCGCAGTGGGTGATCCCAGCCGGAGCGCCGTTATATCCCGTGGCAAGGATCTTCTTATCCTTCACAATGATCGCTCCGACATTGCGCCTAAGGCAGGTCGACCTTTCAGATACAAGTTTCGCTATCTTTAAAAAATACTCGTCCCAACCAGGGCGGTTGATCTTCCGTGTCTTGCGCGCAGTACTATTAGAGAGTTTGGTTTTGACAGACGCTTTCACTATCTCTTCATCTTCCTTATCCGGTCTTTGTATAAAGGAAATTTACCTGTAAGTTTATTGACTTCTCTTCTCGCCTCGGATATCGCTCTTTCGTTCTTTATATTACGCAAGACCAGGTCCATAAGATCGGCTATAACATACATATCCTTCTCTCTCATTCCCCTGGTCGTGACTGCCGGCGTACCCAGCCTTATACCACTCGTAACAGCGGGTGATCTTTTATCGAAAGGTATGAGGTTCTTATTGACGGTGATGTCTGCTCTGTCCAGAACTTCCGCGGCGTCTTTTCCGGTGATCTCGCGGTCGCACAGATCCAGAAGCAGCAAGTGATTGTCCGTTCCCCCGGAAACTATCCTGTAACCCTTCTTCCCAAGCCCCTCGGCCAGGGCCTTGGCGTTCTCTACTACCCTTGATTGATACGTCTTAAATTCTTTCTTCGCAGCCAGTTTAAAAGCCACCGCTTTAGCGGCTATCACATGCATGAGCGGCCCCCCTTGTATCCCGGGAAAGACGCAGGCGTCTATCGCCTTGGCATACTCCTTCTTGCACATTATCATCCCTGAGCGCGGGCCGCGGAGGGTCTTGTGTGTTGTGGTCGTGACAAAGTCGGCATATTTACAGGCATTAGGATGTATGCCGGCAACTATCAATCCTGATATATGAGCGACATCGGCCAGAAGGAAGGCGCCCACGGAATCGCAGATCTCCCTAAACCTGGAGAAGTCTATTATCCTGGGATATGCGCACGCTCCCGCAATGATAAGCTTGGGGTTGTGTTTTTTGGCGAGATCGAGTATAACATCATAATCTATCTTCTCGGTCTCTTTATCGACACCATAAGAGATCACATTGTAGAACATCCCGGAGAAGTTGCGGGCGTGCCCATGAGTAAGGTGGCCTCCGCACGCGAGGTCCATGGCAAGTACGGTGTCCCCTTTGTTTAACATGGCAAAGTAGACCGCCATATTAGCCTGTGATCCGGAATGGGGCTGAACATTTACATGCTCAGCGCCGAAAAGCTTCTTGGCGCGTTCTATCGCGAGCCTTTCAACAACGTCGACATATTCGCACCCGCCATACCAGCGGGCGCCCGGGTATCCCTCTGCATATTTGTTGGTCAATACCGACCCCTGCGCCTCCAGTACTTCCTCGCTTACAAAGTTCTCGCTCGCTATAAGCTCTACATTCTTATTCTGTCTCTCTAGCTCTTTTAATATAGCCTGCGATACCTGCGGGTCTACCGATCTAAGACTCATCGCTTATACTCCTTTTATGCGGACTGAAGTCCGCACTCCTTATATGAGATTGGAGTGCAGGCTTTAGCCTGCGGAAAGGGTTAGCTTGTTTTTTTATGTTTCACCTTTCGCGATCCTGGTCTCTATCACTTTTATCTGGTCTACGCGCTTCTTGTGACGGTCCTCTGTGATCTCGGCCTTAAACCATGCTTTCAATATATCTTCCGGGTTATCTTTAACATACTTAGCTGACATAATGATAACATTTGTATCGTTGTGCTCTCTCGAAAGTTCGGCATCGATCTTTGTATCACATATCGCGGCGCGCGCCCCGGGCACCTTGTTTGCTACTATAGACATGCCCATACCACTCATGCAGATCAAGACCCCCCTATCGGACTCACCGTTCGCTACCGACCTGGCAACATTGTAACCTATCATAGGATAATCGCATGACTGCGTGGAGTCGGTCCCAAGATCTATGACCTCGTAGCCTGCCTTTTCCAAAAAGGTGACCAATTTGCCCTTAAGCTCAAAACCTCTGTGATCAGCACCTATCGCTATCTTCATAATGTCTTCGCAAGCTCCTCTATCGAGCTTTTGATCATGGTCGAGACTCTCTCGTAAATCTCCAGGGGCCTCCCTATAGGGTCTATCACCTCTATGCCTCCTGGTTCACTCTTGACCCTTATGTACTTTCTTAAGAGATACGTCTTTACCTCGGCGTCGGGCGCCATATTTAATATATCTTCTACATGGATCTGCTCCATGGCAAGGATCAGGTCTGCCTTTTGTATCTTATCGGGGGCAAGCCTTGATGTCTTATATCCCGAGACGTCGACACCTTCTTTTTTCATAACGGCGATGGTGTTGTCCGTGGGCACGAATCCGCCTATGGCGCGTGTGCCGGCCGAGAAGACCTCTATCTCTTTTCGCCCCATCTCCTCAAGCTTCTTTCTTAATAGGCCTTCGGCCATTATAGACCTGCAGCTATTGCCCGTGCACACAAAGAGTATACTTTTTATCTTAGCCATTCTGCCACACTTCTCTCAATTGGCCCTCGCTGAGGGCGCCCGCTCTTAAGACCTTGTAAGGAGACGCCGTGGCGTCGATCACCGTCGATTCGACCCCGACATCTGTGGGGCCGCCATCCAATATAATATCTATACCGTCGTTCAGATCGCTTAAAACCTCGTCAGCGCTCGTCGGAGGCCTGTTACCGGATATGTTCGCGCTTGGCGCGACTACAGGGACACCACACATCTTTATTAAAGATAAAGCTATTCTGTTAGAGGGCATCCTGAAACCCACCCTTTCTCCGTCTTTGGAATTTAATATGATCGTAAGAGGGCCCGGCCAGAACTTATCGATAAGCCTCCCGGCAAAGTCTGAAATGTCAGGCGCCATCTCTCTTACCATATCTATGTCCGATACATGTATCGTAAACGGTTTATTCTTAGAGCGCCTCTTCACCCTATAGAGCCTCTCTATCGCCTCTTTGTTTAAGAGGTTCGCCGCGAGCCCATAGACGGTCTCCGTAGGGAAAGCTACCAGGCCACCGTTTCTTATGGCTCGGGCAGCTTCTTCAATAGCGCTTATATCCGGTCTATCGGGATCGACTTTGAGTAATTTTATCTTCTTGAATAGGTTCATTTTATTTTAATGTTAATTCTCTATTCTTCTTCTTTATCTTTTTTACCATCTCTTTCTTAAAGGAGTCCAGCTTCTTCTCGATCTCTCTATCGGAGACCCCGAGTATCTCGAGAGCCATGATGGCCGCGTTCTTGGCGCCCGCCTTGCCGATGGCCATGCAAGAGACCGGGACCCCTCCGGGCATCTGTACCGTCGATAGCAGTGAATCTATGCCCTTAAGGGATTGGCTCTCTATCGGTACCCCAATAATAGGCAGGGTTGTATGGCTCGCTATGACCCCGGCGAGATGCGCGGCGCCCCCTGCACCCGCTATAATGACCTTTAGGCCGGCTTTTCTGGCGGATCTGGTAAATTTCGTAACGAGATCCGGACTCCTATGGGCCGATAATACCTTGACCTCGAACGGGACGCCAAAGTCGCTTAAGACCTGCGACGCCTCTTTCATGACCGGATAGTCGGAATCACTTCCCATTACTATCGCGACGACTGGTTTCCTAGGCATAAAGCTCTCCTCCCTATGTCTTTTCTGTAATACATCCCTTCAAAACGTATCTTGCCAGCAGCCTCGTATGAGGTCCTTAGCGCGTCTTCGATATTGCTGCCTAGGGCCGTAATGCCTAAGACCCTGCCTCCCGTTGTTAAATATCTCTCTCTATTTTTTCTTGTCCCAGCATGGAATATAAAAACATCTTTTAGTTCAGCAGCCTCGTCTAGCCCTCTGATCTCTTTGTCTTTTTTGTAAGGACCCGGATACCCTCCGGAAGAAGCCACTACGCATGCGCACGGGCGCTTATCCCATTTAGTCTTAAAATCTTTAAGCTTCCCGTCTATCGAGGCCTCTATCAAGTCTATAATATCACTCTTCATCCTAGGGAGTATCGCCTGCGTCTCAGGATCACCGAATCTTACATTAAACTCCAATACATACATCCCCGTATCGTTTATCATTATGCCTGCGTAAAGAACCCCTTTATGCGGCATCCCCTTCTTTTTGAGGCCCCGTATCATGGGGTACATTATCTTATTTATAGCTTCCACGAATCTCTCGCCATTTGCTACCGGCGCCGGCGAGTACGCGCCCATGCCTCCTGTGTTCGGCCCTTTATCGTGATCGAATATCCTCTTATGGTCCTGGCTCGACGCCAAGGGCGTCAGATTTTCACCGTCTGATACAGCTATTATAGAGACCTCTTCTCCCTGGATGCACTCCTCTATAACCACCTTATTCCCGGAATCTCCGAAGGCCCTCTTGACCATGATCTCTTCTATCGCCTTCTCGGCCTCTTGTTGGGTCGCACAGACAAATACGCCTTTGCCCGCCGCGAGCCCGTCAGCCTTTATAACTATAGGCGCGCCCTTTTTCCTTATAAAACTGAGGGCCGCGTCTTTATCATCAAATACTTCAAAATCCGCTGTAGGGACCCCAAACTCCCGCATAAGTTCTTTAGCGAAGACTTTGCTGCCTTCAAGCAGGGCCGTGCGGGTGTCGGGGCCGAATATGCGAAGCCCCTCTTTCTTGAATTCATCGACTATGCCATTAACGAGCGGCGTTTCAGGTCCGACGACCGTAAGGTCTATCTTCTCTCTCCTCGCGAAATCTTGCAACGC
>JAZFTF010000155.1:0-4154 GCA_036446495.1 Candidatus Omnitrophota bacterium
CATCATCGAAATGCTGTATAGGGAAACCACCGCCTATATCGAGTATCTTTAAAGGAAATCCGTTCTTCTTCGCCTCTTTGAATATGCCGGCTGTCAGATCGATCGCCTGCAGATAATTCTCTACGTTCGTCGATTGCGAGCCGACATGGAAACTTACGCCTACGGGAATAAGCCCCAGCGCTTTCGCCTTTCTCAAAAGAAAGAAGGCGTTCTCGGGATCGGCGCCGAATTTAAGCGAGAGCTCTACAACACTTCCTTCGTTAGCTACTTTAATGCGGACCAGAACACGAGCGCGCGGGTAGTGCTTGGCAAGTTTATATAATTCGGGCTCGTTGTCGAATGTCATAAGCCGCACCCTGCGCCTGCGGGCGGAGATGATATCCTCTTCTGATTTGATCGTGTTGGCAAATATGACCTTTCCCGGTGAGGCGCCGAGTGCCAGAACATGCTTCATCTCTGCCGCGCTTGCGACATCGAAAGAAGCCCCCAGCTTAACAAAGGTCTTGATTATACCGGGATTGGGGTTGGCCTTTATCGCGTAGTAAGGCGTGACATCAGGCATACACTTTCTGAAACGCTGGTACTGCTTTTCAAGCACGCTTCGCCTTATGATCATAAACGGCGTGCGGTGTTTCTTGAGCATCACCCTTATCAACGCTTCGGTGTTGTTTGTATCAGATTTTTGCTTTTGCGGTTTCCTATTGAGCTGTACGGGTGTCATACGCCCTCTGCCTCTCTTTTGCGTCGACCAAAAACGTCGTAAATTGCCATACGTCTTCTTCTTTCGGTTTCGCTACGTCGAATTTAGTAAATTTTGTATTGAGGTTCATAAGCGGGGTCCAATCAACGGACATGGAGATGAATGGTCTAATAAAAGGCTTCGCGATCCCGAGTATAAAGTCATGATCCAAATCATCCGGGAGGAGAAACCCTCTCTTCGGATTCTTCATCATCCACATAGCCGCCGCCACAACAGAAATAGCAACCTGAAGGGTGGTGGCATTCTGGTGCGGAACAAGCCTCCGGGCCTCCTCTATATCCAGTATACTGCCACACCACCATGACTTGAAGTCATGCCCCATCAGCAATACGCCTAATTCGTCCCTGCCACTTGTGATCTCGTCGCTCATTATCCTCTGTTTCTCCTGCAATTTAAACTGTCTCATCTCGAGTTCGTGGAGGGAGTTGATCGCCGCGTTGCACGGACAATAGGCATAATGGACAGTCGGCCTGTATACTGCCTTCTCTCCGTCCCAGACAGTAAGCCTGTCAGATATGCTAAACGCCTCTCCGTGCCGGACGACCATGCCTGTGATCTCACCGCAAGGCACCCATGAACGCACCCATGTCTTCATGCCTACGGAATTTAAGCAGACCTGGTTCTGCGGCCCAACCTTATGGAAAAATGTGCCTTGCGGAACATAGTGTTCGTGCGTCCCCCAACCAAGCTCCGCAGGCGCCACACCCTCTTCAAAGAAGCCTTCGATAGACCATGTATTGACAAACTCGTTCACCTCTTTGGGTTTATTGGTGACCTGCGTATCACGCTCGCTTATATGGATGGTCTTCAACTCTTCGATCTGAGCAAGTCTGGCAAAGTTTTTATCCTGCAACGCCGACTCAAGCTGGACAGTCCTTTCGTTGCGCGGTAATTCTTTTATGATCTTCTGCGCGATATCTATGAGCGCTCTTTTTGTGAAGTGTGAAACGAGACCGGGATTGGCGCCGTGATCAACGATTGCTGTCGTGCCACTATTATCTCCCCAGCCCTTTATCATCTCGCGAAGCTGCATATGCCTAGTGTAGAGAGTATACTTTGTCGGGTCGTTCCGCTCTGAGTCCTTGTATGGATCCCATTCCTCTACAGATGTGTTCGCGTAAAGAACTTCGTTGTTCCTACACCATTCCACGATGGTGTTACAGTCTATATTCCACGCCAGGTCTATGATCATATCTCCCGGCCCCACGCATTTTCCGAGCAGTTCTTTGTAATTTTCTTTAACAATTCTCTCCATGGTGTAATTGACGCCTTTATCAAGAGCGTCTTTGACGCGGCGGCGGTTGTCTACGAAGTCCATGATCGTGATATTCTTCGCTGGCATATCGATCAGCTTTAAGATAAGAGGGACCGCGCACTGGGAAACAGAGCCGCACCCTATGATCAGCAATTTTCCATTAAATTTCATGATATCTCCTTTCTTTCACTCTAATGTTCAATCGTGAAATTATTATAACATAAATATATTTTTTTGAAAAGAAAAAGTGACTGATTATTATTTATTTTATTACTTAGATAAAGAGTGTATAATAATGTCATGAATAAAGTATCATCCAGAAAAAAAATATTCGGGGGCAAGCTTATAAACTTATATTTTGAAAAGCGAAGACTCCCAAACAGCTATGTCGCGAGCCTGGAGATCGTGCGCCATCCCGGGGCCGTCCTCATCGTGCCTTTTATAAAAAGAGACGAGATAGTCCTGATCAAGCAATATAGGCCCGTTATAAATTCGTACATATGGGAGCTTCCTGCGGGGACGCTCCATAAAAATGAAAACCCGTTATCTTGCGCCAAGCGCGAACTCGTCGAAGAGATAGGTTACGTGACAAAGAGATGGAAGAGATTGGGCTATATATATCCGGCGCCGGGATATACCACCGAGAAGATACTTATATTCGAGGCGCGTGGATTGAGAAAGGTAGAGAGAAAGATCGAAAAGGATGAGATAATAAGCCCCGAGATATTCAGCAAGAGAGAGATAATCAGGTTGTTAAGATCCGGCAAGATCGTCGACGCCAAGACCATCTCCGCTCTATCACTTGCCCGCGTGACGTAGTAGCGCTGCCCTTATTTCGCGTTTTTGTTAATACAGTCGATCAGATCTTCCAGACTAACGGGCTTTGCCATAAATGGATACCCGCCTATCTTGTTGTTCTGCAGGGCCGCTTCCTCTTTAGTCAATGCCGCGGTCAAAAATACTATAGGCGTGTTTCCAATGACAGCGTCGCGCTTTATATCATTGGCGAGCTCGCCGCCGTCCTTATCAGGCATCATGACGTCGAGCAATATCAGGTTCGGCCGGAATTCCCGTGCGACGTTAAGGGCGTTGGCTCCTTTATTCTCTGTCCTGACCTCAAACTCCCCGGACATTTCGAGATTCATCTTGAGCATGTCAGTTATGGCTTCTTCATCATCTACAATGAGTATCTTCTTCTTCGCCATACTTCTTACCTCCTTGAAATTATACTCCGCATTTATTATACCCCCTTACCTCCAACCCATGCAAGAGAAAACATCTGGGACGTTTTCTTTCTTGAGTTGGGTGGGGAAAGATAGTATAATCCTTAAAAAGAGGTGGTGAAGATGAAGAAGCCCGCAATTGCTCTCCTGTTTCTAGCTTTCCTTCTAGCCTTATTGATCCCGGCACATGCCGAGGATGATAGTAAATATATCCCTCCTGGCATGGAGATATTGAAGGTTGGTGACGCAAACATCCTGGTGCCGAAAGGGACAAGGATGCGCAAAAAAGGCGATCTCAACGTGGTCGAGGATACCAGTGAATACATGTCCAGAAAATTCCTCGAGACAGAGAAGAGGTTCGACCGCTTAGAGCTCGACCAGATAATATTAAAGAACCGGGTGAATGATTTCTTAACTGAGATGACGGCCCGGAATGAACTTCTGGAAGAAGAGATAAAATACCTCAGGGAGACCATACAGCGTCTCGAGAGAGACAGACCCGGCCTCGGAGAAGCCTCTCTTGAAGAAGGGGTAAGAATAAACGTCGAACTGGAGAAACAGCAAAAAGAGTAAGGTGGCACGGTCACACTTACAACTCATTTAACAGTAAGGTGTTACAAGCAAGCAAAACGGTCACTATCTATCCGCGGAGCTGCTTTTCCGCGTCTATTATGTCGCGGTTGATAAGATCGATCGCCCTCCCGGTCTTCGCCTTTAGCTCATGGCTGACAGACGTATCCAATATCTCGCGGAGTATTTGGATGCACATCCTGAAATAACGTATAACCTCTCCTTCATCGGCTTCGGTAAAACGCAGGATCTTATCAAAGCTATCGTTTCTCATCCACGCCTCGAGACAAGGAGAAAGATGATAGAAACAATCTTTGCTTAAGTGTCTTATACCAAACTCCTTCTC
>JAZFTF010000156.1:0-4156 GCA_036446495.1 Candidatus Omnitrophota bacterium
ATCAACGTCCCTAAATGCAGCACGACATTGAATATGAGATCGGGCGCGTCTATTCCAAAGAATCGCGGGATAACTACAAGGTGACCCGAACTGCTTATAGGTATGAACTCGGTGATACCCTGTATCATTCCCCAAATAATCGCTTCGACAAAATTCATATTAGTCCGGGGTCCGGGGTTGGGAGTTATCAATCTCCGGACCCCCGACTCCCGACTCCCGACTATTTATATTCCCGTGTGGCCAAACCCGCCGGCCGACCTGACGGTCTCATCCAGTTCTTCTGACACTTCGAACTCGGACCTTTCAAACCTGTTGATAACCATCTGCGCTATCCTGTCGCCGCGTTTTATCGTAAAATCATCCTTGCCGTGATTTATCAATATGATCTTGACGAGGCCTCTGTAATCCGAATCGATCGTCCCGGGCGTATTCACCAGTGTAATACCGTGTTTTAAAGCGAGGCCGCTTCTCGGCCGGATCTGCGCTTCATAACCGTATGGGATCGACAGGTATATGCCGGTCGAGACGCACTTGATCTCTCCATGCTTGATCGCTAAGGGCTCGCGGACATCGGCATATAGGTCCATGCCACTCGAACCTTCAGTCGCGTATGACGGGAGCGGTAAATCCCCGCAATCCTCTTTCTTCTTAACGCCTATCTTTATTGTATTTTCCACGGCCTCTGTCGTGAGACTTTCCCCCGCGCTTTGGGCGCTCTCTGTTCTTGCATTCCGGATCAACTTCACCTTCCACTTTGCCGATGGCCTCTTTCCTGCTTAAATTTATCCTGCCCTGCATGTCCTTCTCTATGACCATGACCAGGAACTCATCGCCGATCTTTACTACGTCTTCGACCTTGCTTACAAATGTATCGGACAACGCAGAAACGTGGACGAGCCCTTCCTTGCCGGGCAGTATCTCGCAGAAAGCGCCAAAGTCCATCAGCCTCTTGACCTTTCCCATATATACCTTACCGATCTCGGCCTCTTCTGTGACCTTATTCACCGCCTCAACAGCTTTCTCGGAAGCCACGGTGTCGACGGCTCCTATGCGCACAGTACCATCATCCTCGATGTCGATAGTGGCTCCTGTCTCGGCCGTTATCTTCTTTATATTCTTCCCTCCGGGGCCTATGAGCTCCCCGATCTTGCTCGGGTTTATATGCAAGGTCACGATCTTAGGTGCGTAGACCGAGATCTCCTCTTTCGGTTGAGATATGACACCGCCCATATTGCTGAGTATCGCGAGCCTGGCGTCCTTCGACCGGGCCATCGCCGTATTTATCAGCTCCACAGATATGCCTTTTATCTTAAGGTCCATCTGTATGGCAGTTATGCCTTTCTCTGTCCCGGCTACCTTGAAGTCCATATCGCCATAATGGTCCTCCACTCCTCCGATATCTGTAAGGAGGATCTCCTTGTCTTTCTCCTTTACAAGACCCACCGCAATGCCTGCCACAGGAGCCTTTATGGGAACGCCCGCGTCCATAAGGGAGAGCACCCCGGCGCATACAGTAGCCATGCTGGATGACCCGTTGGACTCCAATATATCTGAAACGATCCTTATTGTATAAGGAAACTCCTCTTTCGATGGCATCACTAGCTTAAGGGCCTTCTCAGCCAAGGCACCGTGCCCTATCTCACGCCTGCCCGGACCCCTCACCGGCTTTACTTCTCCAACACTAAAAGGAGGGAAATTATAGTGGAGCATAAAACTCTTATATGTCTTCTCCACAAGCGCGTCTATCATCTGCTCATCCGCGCTTGTTCCGAGCGTCGTCACGGCAAGGCTCTGCGTCTGGCCACGCGTAAAGAGACCCGATCCGTGCGTCCTGGGAAGGATGCCTACCTCAGAAGTTATCTGCCTGAGATCTGTAAGACCCCTTCCATCCACCCTCTTGTTTTGATCCACTATCGCGCTTCTTACCTTCTTCTTCTCTATCTCTGATAAGGCGTTCTTTACGTCTTTATCCGTGTGCGGCCCGCCTTCGGTAACAAGCTTCGCTATTATATCCTTTGTAAGGATCGCAAATGCCTCAACGCGGTCCTCTTTCGCGTCCAAAGAGTTTATCTTATCGAGCTCGGCAGAGGATAGCTCCTCGACCTTTTTAATAAGCTCAGGATCGAGCTCATATAAATTCGGCTTGAACTTCTCAGCGCCGCAATCCTTAACTATATCTTCGAGAAAGGAGAGGATGACCTTGGATTGTGTATATCCAAAGTCGACGGCATCTCTTATCTCGTCCTCGCTCAGCTGGTTTGAGCTCCCTTCAAGCATAACGACCCCTTCGTGGGTACCCACCACGATCAGGTCTACATCCGAGCTAGCAACTTCCGCAAAGGTCGGGTTTATGACGAATTTGCCGTCTATCCTGCCTATCCTGACCGCTCCTATGGGGCCGTCAAATGGGATATTTGATATAGACAAGGCACAGGAAGCCCCTATGAGCGCCAAGATATCCGAGTCATTCTGGCTGTCCGAAGAAAGGACCATCGACATTACCTGGACCTCGTTTTTAAAGCCATTGGGGAACAGAGGCCTTATGGGCCTGTCTATAAGCCGCGCCGTGAGTATCTCTTTTTCGGAGGGCCTGCCCTCTCTCTTAAAAAAGCCGCCCGGTATCTTTCCAGCGGCATATGTCTTCTCCTGGTACTCGCAATACAGAGGAAAGTAGTCTATCCCTTCCCTTGGCTCTTTTGAAGAGACGCATGTGACCAAGACTACCGTACCGCCCATCTGCACCGTACATGAACCGGACGCCTGCTTGGCCAACTTGCCTGTTTCAATAATAAGTTCGTTTTCTCCTATTGTTGTCTTATAAGTCTTTATCATCTTCTTTTTCTTCTCTTTCTTTTTTTTAATGAGATCATGATTTACGTCTCGCACCTTGCGCGTCGTAAATTATGGCCTTCTTTGTCCTCCTCCACCCATAAAAGAACCTCAAAAGACGTTTTGGGCTTCCTCCTACGCTCATATCAGAACTTCAAAGATGTTTTGAGCTTCGTAGGACTTCGTCGGAGGATAAAGTTCGCGCACGCGCGCGAACTTTACTTCCTAATGTCTAGTTTCTTGATCAGTTCCTGATATTTTTTTTCGTCTTGTTTCTTTAGATAATCAAGGAGTGTTCTTCTTTGATTAACCAGTTTAAGTAGACCATGGCGTGAGTGGTGGTCTTTCTTGTGCGTCTTAAAATGGCCTGTGAGTGAGTTTATCCTCTCTGTAAGGAGGGCTATCTGAACACTGCAGGAACCTGTATCTTGCTGATGCTCTTTGTAATCTTCTATCAGCTTGGCCTTCTTCTCTTTTGCGATCATCTTATCCTTTCTCCTAATTAGTTTTTTATTTAAAGTATTATAGCATATAAAATAATGATAAGCAACCCTTATGGTAGATTTTTTTTGGGTTAACAATCTCGGATAAAATCTTATAATAGACTTTTAATAGGAGGGTTATGACAAATTATTGGAGTGAAATATTGGTTTTTGGCCTGTGCGCTTACTTATGTATCTCTTCCCATGTGAGGTTCTGCCTTATAAATGGCATTGGACTGTTATTATTGAAAGCTTCCAGTGGTATCACGTCCAGATCGAACGTTATAGTAGGCGTTCCGGTAATACCGGTGACACCATCGACAGAGCCGTCCACAAAGATAGCCCCTGTAATAGTGGCGTTTCCAGCTATTCCCAAATTGCCGCCTACATGTCTGACTACTTCTTCTCCGTCAATAACTACTGTTATTTCTTTACTCTTCACATAGATAACGCCCTCAAAGTCGCCTCCCGTGATCTTAAGGTCGCCGCCGTAAACTACAAGTACGCTGCCCCCTGACCAGCCGGTTGTGGTTATTGCAGCCACTGGGGGATTGAGATAATCGTTGTTTCCGCCCCATTCAAACCAGGTCACGTCAACTTCGTCATCCCATTCGAAGTCATTATTCCAATCATCGATCAAAGGCTCACCCACATCCCACTCACCATCGAAGTCCAGGTCCGTATAGGTATCTTCCGGCCTGGGGACCGGGTCGTAATTGTTCGCGGGTGTATCGACTATCTCCGTGTCCTCCGCATCCGTCCTTACGGAGTCCAAAGACCTTCTAAAAATAGAGTCGAAGCTGAAGTCTGAAAATTCCTCTATATCACCGTTTATTGTCGCGTTA
>JAZFTF010000157.1:0-2615 GCA_036446495.1 Candidatus Omnitrophota bacterium
ATCAAATACCCCATTATCCCAGAGAACTCTTGATAAATATATAAAGAAGTCTCAATATCCTGTTAAAATAGGGGATATGGAGAAGATAAAAAGTTTGACCAAAGCGGAGGTAATATTGGTGGATATCGGCCATGAAGAAGAACTGGTGAGACACGATAGCCAGAAGGTCAGAAAGGTACTCGGCAATATAGTGAAAAATATTTAAAAAATACTTGACAGAGACGTTTTATTTATGTATAATTAGCACTCGCCTGTATGGAGTGCTAATTTTATTGTCATAGAGGCAGTTTTGGTTAGCGGTGCGCGGTTTGCGGTTCGCGGCGCTAACCGCAAACCGAAAACCGCAAACCAAATCAAGGTTAACACGGAGGTAGAAAGCATGGTGACAAGTGTTGAGACAAAGATCCAGCCGTTAGGCGATAGGGTGTTGGTGAATGTGCTAGAGGCCGAAGATAAGACGAAGGGCGGCATAGTTCTTCCCGATACAGCGAAAGAGAAGCCGCAGCAGGCCGAAGTAGTGGCTGTTGGCAAGGGCAAGATTCAGGATGGAAAGACGATCGCTCCTGAAGTAAAAGTAGGTGACAAGGTCCTCTATGGCAAATATTCAGGCACAGAGATCACTGTAGATGGCGAAGAATATCTGATGCTTAAAGAAGAAGATATAGTAGCGGTAGTAAAATAACAATTGACGCGGTTAGCGGTGCTAGGTTAGCGGTTAGCGCCGCTAACCTCAAACCGTAAACCGCAAACCGAATTAAGGAGGTAGACAAAAGTGGCGAAACAATTGAAGTTCAACGATGATGCAAGGCGCGCTATGCAGAGAGGCGTGGAGCAGCTTGCCAAGGTAGTGAAGGTAACCCTTGGCCCGAAAGGCAGGAATGTCATTCTGGACAAGAAATTTGGCTCACCCACGATAACGAAAGACGGCGTGACGGTGGCCAAAGAGATAGAGTTAAAAGAGCCTTATGAAAACATGGGCGCCGAGATGGTCAAAGAAGTGGCGTCTAAGACCTCTGATGTAGCCGGAGACGGCACCACAACAGCGACTGTGCTCGCCGAAGGCATATTTAAGGAAGGCCTGAAGAACGTGACAGCGGGCGCCAACCCCATGGCCCTCAAAAGAGGCATAGACAAGGCAGTTATTAAGGTAGTCGAAGAGTTGGAGAAGCTTTCGAAAGAGACTAAAGAGAAGGATGAGATAGCGCAAGTGGCCACGATCGCGGCGAACAACGACCATGAGATCGGTAATTTGATAGCCGACGCCATGGAGAAGGTAGGCAAAGACGGCGTAATAACTGTCGAGGAAGCCAAATCGATGAAGACGAACCTCGACGTGGTCGAGGGTATGCAGTTTGACCAGGGCTACCTCTCACCGTATTTTGTGACCGACGCCGAGAGAATGGAGTGCGTCCTGGAGAACCCATACATATTGATCAACGAAAAGAAGCTTTCCAATCTCAAAGATATGTTGCCTCTTCTTGAGAAGATAGCTAAGACAGGCAAACCCCTCCTCATCATATCTGAGGAGACAGAGGGAGAAGCGCTCGCCACTTTGGTAGTGAACAAGCTGCGCGGGACATTTGCTTGCTGTGCTGTGAAGGCGCCGGGATACGGCGACAGGCGCAAAGAGATGCTGGACGATATAGCGGTCCTTACCAGCGGCAAAGCGATCACCGAAGATATAGGAGTTAAACTCGAGAGTGTTTCTCTCCAGGATCTCGGAACAGCAAAGCGCGTAACGATAGATAAAGAGAACACGACTATCATCGAAGGCGCGGGAAAGACCACCGATATAAACGGCAGGGTCTCCCAGATAAAAAAGCAGATAGAAGCGAGCGATTCGGATTATGACAAAGAGAAGCTCCAGGAGAGACTCGCGAAGCTCTCAGGCGGCGTAGCCGTAATAAACGTCGGCGCGGCCACTGAGACCGAAATGAAAGAGAAGAAGGCGAGAGTCGAAGACGCTCTACACGCCACCAGGGCGGCCGTGGAAGAAGGCATAGTCCCCGGGGGCGGAGTTGCTCTCTTGCGATGCGCTACTGCTCTAGATACCCTGAAGATTGCCGGAGACGAGGGTATAGGCGTCAAGATAATAAAGCGTGTACTCGAAGAACCCGTAAGGCAGATAGTGGAGAATGCGGGCCTCGAGGGTTCGGTCGTAGTCCAGCGCATAAAAAGCGAGAAGACGACCATAGGCTACGATGTTGAGAGTGGCGAATATACTGATATGCTGAAGGCAGGCATAATAGACCCCACAAAGGTCACACGCAGTGCCCTTCAGAATGCTTCATCTATAGCCGGCCTTATGATCACGACCGAAGCTATGGTGACCGACATACCGGAAGACGATAAATCGGGCCCTGCGATGCCGGGTGGTGGTATGCCTCCGGGCGGAATGGGTGGAATGGGCGGAATGTATTAAAAAAATACCCAATCCAAGATAAGTACAAGAACGGCCGAGTGAAATACCTCGGCCGTTTTTTTATGCCCAAGGATTTACGGCGAGAAAATTGCTGTTTCCATAAGTCGTGTAGCTATAGGCGATTTTCGTTGACATTCTGGGGGTCTTTTTATATCATAATTACATCAAATAACTAATATATATAATAGAAAAG
>JAZFTF010000158.1:0-3295 GCA_036446495.1 Candidatus Omnitrophota bacterium
TTGAGTATCGCCATGATCGATACGAGATTGGCGTTGCCGCATCTCTCCCCACAGCCGTTGATCGTACCCTGCGCGTGCACACAACCTGCCTGGATCGCAGCTATGGTATTTGCTACGGCCATCTCGCTGTCATTGTGGGTATGGATCCCAAGAGGTGTTTTTATCTTCTTTTTCACGTACTCGATGATCTTAAAAAGCTCGGATGTGACCATACCACCGTTCGTATCACAGAGGATTATCGTCTCAGCGCCGCTCTCTTCAGCAACAGATAACGCCTTAAGCGCGTAGTCCGGGTTCTCTATATATCCATCGAAGAAGTGCTCCGCGTCGAAGAATACGCGTCTGCCTTCCGCTTTAATATATTTTATTGTATCCTCTATCATCTTGAGGTTCTCGTCAAGAGTAGTCTTTAAGATATTCTTTACATGAAGATCCCATGTCTTACCAAAGATCGTCAGGATCTCTGTATTCGCCTTAAGGAGAGATCTGACATTGACGTCATCCTGGACCTTCGCATTGGCCCTCCTTGTACTCCCAAAAGCTGCCACCTTGGCGTTACCGAGCTTGAGCTTCTTGACCTTTTTGAAGAACTCTATATCTTTCGGGTTTGAGCCCGGCCACCCGCCTTCTATGTAAGCTATACCCAACTCGTCGATCTTTGAGACTATATTGAGCTTGTCATTAACGGAAAAAGAGATCCCTTCGCCCTGGGCGCCATCTCTTAATGTGGTATCGTATAGTTCGACCTTGACCATGCTCTCCTCGCTATCTTTTATTGAGCCCAAACTCTTTATGAATGGCCCGCACCGCGTCTTCAGCCCTGGCCTTCTCTATGACACAGGATATCTTTATCTCGCTTGTAGATATCATCCCTATGTTTATCTTCTTCGAAGCGAGCGCTTTGAACATCTTGCTGGCGACACCGGAATGGCTCTTCATCCCTACGCCTACCACAGATACCTTCGCTATATTCTTGTCATGCGCAACACCTTTGGCCTTTATCGATCTGGCGATCTCATTTGAACATTTGAGGGTCCTGGAGAGTTCGCTGCTGTTGACGGTAAAAGAGAGATCGGTCGCTCCGGTGCGGCTAATATTCTGGATTATCATATCGACGTTTATATCAGCGTCTGCCAAGGTCTTGAATATCTTTACAGCTACCCCGGGCTTATCGGGAACATCACAGATAGTTACCTTCGCCTCGTTCTTATTTACGGTTACGCCGCTTACAAGCACGTCTTCCATCTTCTTTACCTCCTTAGTGATCCAAGTACCTTCTCTATAGTTAAAACTCGATCTGACATGTATGGGTATATTAAATTTGCTTGCCACCTCGACACTCCTCGACTGCAGGACCTGAGCGCCCAGGGAGGCGAGCTCTAACATCTCCTCATAGCAAACACTATCAAGCTTTCTGGCGTCTTTTACTATTCGTGGATCGGCGGTATAAACACCGCCTACATCGGTATATATCTCACAGACCTTCGCCTTCAAGACCTTGGCCAGGGCCACGCCCGTCATGTCGCTACCGCCTCTACCCAGCGTAGTGATCTCCTCGTTCGCGCTTCTTCCTTGAAACCCGGCAACTATGACTACATTGCCCTTTCCAAGTGCCTGTCTTATCCTGGCGGGATCAATATCAATTATACGCGCCTTGGTGTGCCTGGTATCGGTTATTATGCCGACCTGGCTCCCGGTAAATGATATCGCCTCCCATCCAAGCTTATGTATCGCCATGGCCAATAGAGAGACTGAGACCTGTTCTCCGGTCGACATGAGCATATCGAGCTCTCTTGAAGATGGCGATCTATTTATGCTATGGGCCATCTTGCAAAGGTCGTCGGTTGTGTCACCGAGGGCGCTTACGACCACAACCACGTCGAAGCCTCTCTTCCTGTACTTGACTATCCTTTTGGCAACATTCTTTATCTTGTCTATATTACTGACACTGGTGCCACCGTATTTCTGGACTACTATCCCTCTATGCATTTACATCAATCTCCCGTAAAACCCTTATTGTGTTGTCAATCCTCCGAAGCTCAAAACATCTATGGGTTCTATTATGAGCGAAGGAGGGTTTCTTCCCTGCCTACCCTTTAATGAAATGCTCCATTATCTCGTGTCCGCTTTTGAATAAGAATTTAGAGGCCCTTGCTGCACTCTCTGTAAATACCTTTATGTCGTTCTTCTCTATGCCCGTACCAAACATGGCTAAAGGTACCGGATCATTTGTATGCGTCTTAAGCGATAAAGGTGTCGAATGATCAGGCATTACAAGGATCCTGAAGTTCTTTCTCTTATCCTTGAATTCATGTAGTATGGTCCCGACCACAAGCCTGTCAAAACTCTCTATCGCCGTCAGTTTGGCCCTCAGATCACCGTTGTGGCCCGCCTCATCAGGGGCCTCCACGTGGACAAAGACAAAATCCCTCTCTTTTAAAGATCTAAGCGCGTACTCAGCCTTTGCCTTATAATCGGTATCGTAATATCCCGTAGCTCCGGGGACATCGATCACATCAAGCCCTATAGTCTTTCCTATCCCTTTTACAAGATCTACCGCCGATATGACAGAGCCGCTTACGCCGAACTTCTCTTCAAAGCTCGGCATCTCAGGCTTCGTCCCCTGGCCCCATAACCATATCATATTCGCAGGGTTCTCTTTTAGGTCTATCCTGACATTATTAAGCTCGTGTGCCTCTAAAAGCGGTCTCGACTCCTCCATGAGCCTGACCAGGACATCACGAGCCCTGCCCTTGGGCATATTCTTCGATATCTTTTCGCCGATTATATTGTGCGGAGGCAGGCAGTCGGTATCTATGAATTCGGACGGCGTTAATGTCACCATCCTCCCGCCTTCCCTGCGCAGATACTTTGTCTTTATCACCAACAGGTGCCTGTAGCTTACCCCGGTATAGAACTTTGCCCATTCGCACCCGAGCTCCCTGTTCAGGTATTTTATAAGAACGGAGGCTTCTTTGGTGGTAATATGGCCGGAGCTGTAATCGGCCATTGTGCCATCAGATATGGTGACGAGGTTACATCTGATCGCGACGTCATCCCTATCAAGGTCTATACCTATGTTCGCCGCCTCTAAAGGCCCTCTTCCCGTATAATACTTCTTGGGGTCATAACCTATGATAGAGAGATTAGCAATATCGCTCGCCGGTAACATCCCCCTGGGCACAGTATTGGCCTTGCCTACGGCGCCGTGTTGCGCTATATAAGAGATGTTGGGTATCTTCGCCACTTCCAACGGCGTCCTGCCGTTGAGTTCATCTAAGGGATAATCACTCAT
>JAZFTF010000159.1:0-4359 GCA_036446495.1 Candidatus Omnitrophota bacterium
TTGACGAAGGCCACGCGATCACCGAAAAAGTAAGAAAAAGAGTATTGAATGACCTCCATGGGGCTAAAGATATATTGATCCACGTGGAGCCGTTCTCGGGCTAAAAAGAGCAGTCTATGCGCAAGAGATGGATTATCAAGAAGGCCGATAAAGATATACCGGGTCTCCTCTCAAAAGAGCTGGGGATCTCCAATATAATAGCTCAACTTCTGGCGAATCGCAGCATCTTAAAACCGGATGAGGCGGATAGATTCCTCAACTGCAAGCTTTCCGATCTCCATGACCCTTATTTGCTAAAGGGTATGGACCGCGCGGTATCCAGGATAAAACACGCCCTCTCAAAAGGCGAAAAGATATTAGTCTACGGCGATTATGACGTAGACGGAATAACGTCCGTGGCGCTCCTTAAGTCTGTATTGACCAAGCTCGGTGGCCATGTTCTCGACTATATTCCCAATAGGGTGGAAGAGGGTTACGGCCTCAATCTTAACGCATGTCGGCTTGCCCACAGAAAGAAAGTCCATCTTCTTATCACCGTAGACTGCGGTATTAATGCCGCGAGAGAAGTAGATTACCTCAATAGCCTCTCCATAGACAGTATTATTATCGATCATCACGAAGTGCAAGGGGGTAGGCTGCCGAAGGCTTGCGCCGTCATAGATCCGCTTCAGTCCGGATGCGACTATCCTTTTAAGTACCTGGCAGGCGTGGGATTGGCGTTTAAGGTAGCGCAGGCGCTCTTCAATTGTCCTCCTGATAAAATGAGAGATTATTTGGATATAGTAGCTTTAGGCACTGTCGCCGACATAGCGCCTCAGCTTGAAGAGAATAGGATACTCACTAAACATGGCCTCGAAGTCTTGACTTCTACAAAGAGGATAGGTTTAAGAGAGCTTATCATGGTAGCCGGTTTAAAAGGCAAAGAGATATCATCCGGACATGTGGGATATATATTGGGTCCGAGGATAAACGCTTCCGGGAGGATAGGCTCCGCGCGGAAGGCGTTACAACTTCTATTGACGACCAGGGATGACGAGGCTAGAGAGATAGCCGAGATGTTGAATCAGGAGAACAGGAATAGGCAGAGGATAGAGGCTCGTATAGTTCAAGAAGCTGTTGAGAAGATTCAGGTAGAGGTCAACTTCAAGGACCACAAGACCATTGTCCTGGCCAGTGAAGGCTGGCACCCCGGAGTGATAGGGATCGTCGCCTCGCGCCTGGTCGATAAATTCTACAGGCCGACCGCGGTCATATCGCTCGATAAGAATGTCGGGCGTGGTTCAGCAAGGTCTATAAGCGACTTCAATCTATTTGAGGCGATATCTAAGTCCAAAGAGTATTTGAAAGAGTTCGGCGGGCACAAGGCCGCCTGTGGTTTTAGCATAGAGAAGAAGAACATAGAGAAGTTCAAGTCGCTCTTTAATGAGTTTGCTAAAAAAGTGCTTCTCCCCGAACACCTCTTGCCGAAGCTTCAGGCCGATATGGATATACCGCTCAATAGATTATCTGAAAAGCTGATAAATGAGATAGGCTGTCTCGCTCCGCACGGCCCGAAAAACCCAACGCCACTCTTTATATCGAAAGGGATAAAATTGAAGAACGCGCCGAAGGTGATAGGAAGAAAGGGCGTTAAGTTCTGGGTCACGGACGGCAGGATCACCTGCGAAGCGGTTGCGTTTGGCGTTTCTGATGCTTTCCTGGATATACTTAAGGACGGAGAGATAGACCTTGCTTATTCTCCTTCGGTGAATCTATATAAGGGCTTACGCTCTATTAAGCTCGACCTTAAGGACGTGAGGGCAAGCCATGTTAAATATGATATATCTAACGTGGCAAGCGGAAGTATTTTGTGACCTTCCCGGCTTTAATGCATTTTGTGCAGACGCGGACTCTCTTCGGCTTGCCGTCTTTTAATATCTTTACGACCTGCAGGTTGGGAATAAATTTGCGCGCTGTTATGCCGGTGATCTTTTTTCCGACACCGCCCTTTTTCTTCGCCATACCGCGCCTGACAATGGATCGCCCGGCAACCGTGGATTTTCCGCATACGGTACATACTCTTGACATTTCATTCTCCTTATTCGAGGCAATATAATAACATATAGGGCGTTTAAGTGCAAGAGGAAAAATAATAATTGAAGCATTCAGTTTTCAGCCATCAGCTTTGGCTGAAGGCTGAAGGCAGATAGCTGATAGCTGATTATGAAAGATCCCAATACGCCCATTAGATACATAAAAGGAGTCGGCCCTAAGAAGAGCGACGTATTTAACACTCTCGGCATAGGGACCGTAGAGGACCTGTTATATTACCTGCCGTTCAGATATGAAGATAGGAGCCATTTTATCCGTGTGTGCGATGCGAAAGAGGGCGAGGTCTCGACCATAAAAGGCGAGGTCAAGACGCTGGGTAGTATCAGGACCAGGACCGGCCTTAATATATTCCAGCTGGCCCTGGACGATGGTACAGGTGTAGTCTACGGTATCTGGTTCCACCAGCCTTACCTTAAGAAGATCTTCAAGGTGGGGCAGAAGATCGTTATGTATGGCAAAGTGGAAAGACACGATAAGCTCCGGATAAATCACCCCAGGTATGAGATATTAAAAGGAGACGACAGCGATTCTATACACGTAGGGAGGATAGTCCCGGTCTATCACCTTACGCAGGAACTTTCGCAAAGGAATCTGCGCACTATTGCCTTTCGCGCGGTCTCGGACTACTCGAGATCTATCCAGGATATACTATCCACAAAGATGCGCGCGAGGAACAAGCTTGTTGACCTGGCGTTCGGCATAAAGAATATACATTTTCCCGCTAATTACGAGAGTCTCAATAGAGCTTACAAGAGGATAGTCTTCGATGAGTTTTTTCTGCTCCAGTTGGCTATAGCCATCAAGAAGAGAGACAGGGTGTTGGGCGAGAAAGGAGTTGCCCATAATATAGATAAAGATAAGATTAGAGATTTTATAGAGAGCCTGCCATTTGAGCTTACCGATGGACAGCACCGTGCTATAGAGGCGATAGAGAAGGACATGGCCTCATCGAGGCCGATGAACAGGCTTGTGCAAGGTGATGTAGGATCGGGCAAAACTATAGTGGCCTGCCACGCCCTTCTTTTGGCAGCAGGGAATGGTTTCCAGGGGGTATTCATGGCCCCTACAGAAATACTGGCCGAACAGCACTATCTTACCCTCACAAAGATCTTTATGGACCTGGACATAAATGTCGCTCTGCTCGTCCAGGGGATAAGCCCCAAAGAAAGATCGCGCATATTAGAGGATGCAAGAGAGGGGCGCGTCGGTGTGTTGATAGGGACTCATGCTGTCATACAAGAAGGGGTCGAGTTTAAGAACCTGGGTTTAGTTGTAATAGATGAGCAGCATAAATTCGGTGTCTCACAACGCGCCAAACTGCAGGGTGGCCGGCGGCCTCCAGATGTCCTGCTCATGACGGCAACACCGATACCGCGTACGCTGGCAATGACAGTCTACGGCGACCTGGATATCTCTGTGATAAGAGAGCTGCCTCCGGGCAGGGGAGAGATAACGACTTATTGGGTATCTGACGCAGAGCGCGAAAAGGTCTATGATTTTTTAAGAGAGGAGATCTCTAAGGGGAGGCAGGCGTATGTGGTCTATCCTAGGCTGGAAGAGACCGCACTCGAGGATCTTCGGTCGGCTAAGCTAATGTACGATGAGTTGAAGGATAAGATATTCAAAGACCTGAGAGTGGGGCTGATCTACGGCAAGATGGAGTCAAAGAAGAAAGATTTGACCATGCGGAGTTTTAAGAAGGGAGACATAGATATACTAGTCTCTACCGTAGTGGTGGAAGTGGGCATCGATGTCTCTAACGCTTCAGTCATGGTGATAGAGAACGCGGAGAGGTTCGGGTTGTCTCAGCTGCACCAGCTGCGCGGGAGGATAGGCAGGGGTAAACATGAATCATATTGTGTATTGATATCCGATACCGACAAAGAGACGGCCCAGAAGCGCCTTACCGCCATGACAGAGTCTCAGGATGGTTTCCAGATAGCCGAAGAAGACCTGAAGCTGCGCGGGCCGGGGGATGTATTCGGGACAAGGCAACACGGTCTTCCGGAAATAAGATTCGGCAATATAGTACGGGATATGGAGATCATGGAGGTCGCGCGGAGAGAGGCCTTCTCATTGATAGCCGAGGATCCCAGGCTTGACAATCATGAGAATAGACTCATAAAGAGGGCTCTCGATAAGCGGTTTAAAGAGAGGCTAAGCCTGGTCAAGGTTGGATAATATGGTGAATACTCGTGATTAGCGTACAGCGTAGAGCGTATAGGAAAGAGAAACTCATGATTAGCGTTTAGCGTAGAGCGCATAGCG
>JAZFTF010000160.1:0-6537 GCA_036446495.1 Candidatus Omnitrophota bacterium
GCTATCTTCATAAATATATAGATCGAAAGCGTTACAAAGAATACCATGGCCATATCCGGTATGGCAAAACGGGTATATTTAAAGAATTTGAATGTCGACGCCAGGATAAAGGCCGAGAGGAGAGAGATGCTTCTCTTCTTAAAGACCATGCCGCTCATCAAATAGATCAAGAGCACCGTGAATGCTCCGAAGAGTATCGACGGCAGCCGCGCCGCGTACCAGTCGACTCCGAAGGCAGAGAATGAGGCGGTGACGAGCCAATAATATAGTATCGGCTTCTGAAATCTTGGCTTTCCGTAATAGCTGGGCGTTATCCAATCACCCGTCTCGAGCATGTTCTTGGAACTCTGGAAATAGAAGTTTTCATCCCCGGTAAACTGCGTTCCCACGTCTCCGGCTTTAAAGGAGAAAAATAATATGCAGGCGGCGAGTATGCCTATCGTGATGAGGGTCTCTTTGGACATATCAGATCTTTCTAAGGATCAAGAGCTTAAGAAAGTCCTTTATGGTCTTGAATATCTTTGTAGGTCTATATTTAGATTTGCCATACAAGCGCGGATGGTGCCTTACTTCGACTTCCGAGATCTTATTATTGTGCTTCATGAGAATATATGGTATAAACCTGTGCGCGCCGTTCCAGCTTAGGTCGAGATCGTCCAGAGACTCTTTCTTGTACACCCTTAAGGTACATGCGAGATCATGCAGGTGGCTCTTGAAGACCACATTCTGGACTATATTTGCTATCCTTGACGATACCTTCTTCCAAAGCGAGTCGTGGCGTCTCTTGCGCCAGCCGCAGATAACATCATAACCCTCTTTAAGTTTATCGATAAGAAGAGGTATGTCTTTCGGATCGTTCTGAAGATCACCATCCATTGAGACCACTACTCCACCCCTGGCTATGTTAAAGCCCATCCTCAATGAAGCCGTCTGTCCGGAATTCTTCTCCAGAGATACTACATGCAGGTTCTCGTTATTCTCTTTAAGCTTCTTTAAACGCGAAAGCGTGCTGTCGGTCGAGCCGTCGTTTACAAAAATGATCTCGTAGGGCTCTCTCAATGTCTCAAGCACCTCTCTTATCCCCTTCTCCAGCGGCTCCACGGAATCCTCTTCGTTATAAACAGGTATGACTACGGAATATTTTGTATCCTTCACTTTTTTAAATATATCTCCTCTTCTATCGCGAAATTGTTCTGAAAACAGAGATCTTTTGTGAGCTGAGGCAACTTGAACTGACCGTCATGCGCTCCAGAGGCTACCTTCGTGGCCCGATAGCTGTTAAAAGCCCCTCTCTTTACGATCTTGAGTACAGGGTCACCAAGCCTCTCAGACTTCCTCTTCGCATCATATTCAATATTGAGCACCTTTATCTGGTCGTCTATAAACCTCAACAGATCTTTCTTCTTATTTTGATGAACAGAGTCCCTGAGCTCTACTAAAAATACATAACGTGGTATCTCGGCCCATTCTATGCAAGCTGTAAAAAACTCCACATGTACCCCTGCTCCATGAACCGCGTTTTTGACTGCCTCAATAACATGCGACTCATAGAGCTTCTCTCCCGTTAAGGATGTTACGTTTATCCCTTTTTGGACAAATTCGATCCGCGGGGTCTTGTTGTGAAATCCTACGACCTTGACTACGTCGTCTATATCGTAGCGATAGAGTCCGCCTGGGGTAGTTATGATTATAAAGTACTCTTTGCCTAATTCGAGCTCGTGACACAGGAAGGTCTTCTTCTCATCGGTCTCTCTGGACTCTTTTGGCAGAAACTCATAAAAGTTAGCCTGCACCGCCAATATCCCACAGCACCTAGCATTGTCGGTGGGGATCGAGCATCTGGCTTCACTCGATATGTAACCAAAATCCCTTATGGGGACATCCCCAAAATATTTGGGAAACTCTTTTAGGTACATGCCCATAGACCCGCCCTTCCAGCACTTTATCAATTTCAGATCCGGCCAGATATCGACCGGCCGAAGACCGCCTTTCTCCTTCAATATATTTTTAAGAACTGCCGCCCTCTTTGGGTTGGGGCGAAGCCTCTTCTCGATCTCGCTTCTTATGTGGGGTTCGATATTGCAATCCCCGTTTAAAGACCCTCTCTCTATATCATCTATGATCTTCTCTTTAAGATCATTCATCTTGCGGCATAATAACACCAAGGTGCTGGGGTTTAACGTGGCGATAGCCGATATGTTATCTTCCAGCGCCAGTCTCAGGATAGCATAATATTTTGATTCATAATCCTTGATCTGGAAGATCGAATGCGGCAGGACATAGAAGCGCTTCACAAGGCTGGGGATATTCTTGTAAACATGGCCTGATTCCGATCCGCAAGGAAGGCCGCATTCCGCAAACTTTTCGAACTCCGGGCTTACGACAGCCAGTATCTTTCCCTTGAAGATGTCCGGATGGTCACTGAGTATATGGTAGATCCATATATTCATTACCTCTTTCTTCTTCTTCTTCGAGTATTTGGTAACAGGGATGTATTTCGGTTTGCCGGTAGTGCCGCTGGTCGTGCCAAGCATGAAAGGATCATCTATCGTTAAGATATTCTTCTCGCCCTTCATGAGCCTATCCACATAAGGGCGCAAGGCCTCGTAGCTGTTTATTGGTACAGCTTTGCGGTATTCATCAATTGAATCGATCCGGCCAAAAGAGTGCTCTCTGCCATACGAGGTGTTTTTGTGCCTTTTGATAAAACTTAAGAGTATCTTCTTCTGCACCGAGGAAGGGTCCTTCGTAGCTTTGTCAAAAAGGATCGCCCTTGGAGCCAATATAGTCCTTAATATGCTAAGTGTAAATCCCATATCTACCGCGCAAATTTCTCTCTCTCGACAACATAGACATCGAGAGCTTCTTCGTTGACATTCACTCCCAGTCCCGGGCCTCTTATATCTTTCAGAACACCACCGCGCCCTATGGTCATATCCTCTTTTGTAATATCGTTCTTTAGGAGAAACTTCCCGTACGCGCCTTCACAGAATGATACATCTTTAAATAGAGACGCGAAGTGCCAACCTGCCGCGGAGAGCAATCCGCTCTCCCCTACCTGGCAACCCATCTGTATCCCTATATTATAGCGCTTCGCAATATCCGCTATTCTCAGAGAGTCGATAATGCCTCCGCATTTTGATATCCTTATATTAAACATCTTGCAGGCCCCCATCATGGCAAGCCTCTCCGCGTCATCTATGGAACAGAGTGACTCATCGGCTGATATCATTTCCGGCACGGATTCTGTAACCTTCTTTAAACCCGCGTAATCATCCGCCTTTACCGGCTGCTCCACCATACTTATATTGAACGGGCGAAGCGCGCCTATCTTCTCTATCGCCTCATCGGCGTCCCAGGCGCAGTTGGCATCCACGCGTATGTTCATCTTATTTCCCAGGATCCTGCGCGCCATCTTTAGTCTCTTTACGTCATCGCCTGAACCAACCTTGATCTTTACGAATTTGAAATCATATATCCTGAAAGCCAGGCTCTTTCTTATGGCGTCCGGCAAGGTATCTGACTGCATGACACCGCTGTATCGTACTTCATTCCTCAGGCGATTTCCGATCACCGAAGAGACCGAACTCTTAAAATACCTGCCGTACGCGTCCAGCATGGCCAGCTCGAGAACACATTTGAGCGCCCCCTTCTCTACTCCCAAGCCATCGACAAAAGACGGCACTTCTCTATAATCTTCTATACCATATCCCAAAAGCTTTTGGGGCACTATCGTCTTTAAAACACTTATGACCGACTCAGTCGTCTCGCCGGTCACATACTCTCGGGGAAGGGATTCGCCGTATCCTACGGTTCCGTCATCAAGCTTGATCTTCAGAAATACGCTATTCGATACGGAGCGCGCGGCCATGGCGTGCTTGAACTTTTTCTTAAACGGGATATCCACATGTAATATCTCCGCCTCTCTTATCTTAATCTTCATGATATTCTCTTTTTCTTCTCATATCTCTTTTTGGGCAAATCCCTGGGGATCTCTTAAAATCTGGCTACCACGTCTCTACTTCTGGCTGGAGGCGTCCTTACGGCATCTTTAGGATAGCCAAACACCATGCAGGTATTGAAGTCGTAGTATCCGGGGAGATCGAACTTCTTGCGTAATAGCCTGTTGGGGATCGCCTTTATCCTGCCTATAAAACAACTTCCTACCCCCATCGAATGCGCGGTGAGCATCATATTCTGGCAGGCCAAGACACAGTCTACGCATGTAGAGCTGTACCTTGTATCATTGGCTACAAATATAATGAGAGGGGCGTTATAGAAGACCGTATCCTCTTCCGATAGCGCGGTCTTCTTAAGCGCGTTTACGAAGCGTTCGTCGCGGAAGTCTTTGAGGAAAACCCTTAAGATGGGAACTAGCTTGGATAAGCCTTTAAGCTTCTTTCTAACCACCGAAGAGAGCTCTTTGATGATAGCCTCTTTGCCGACTACTATAAATTTCCAAGGCTGCCTGTTTAGGGCGCTCGGAGCGAAACTTCCCGCCTCTGTTATCTTTTCGATCACCTCTTCAGGGATCCCCTCTTGCCGGAAATCTCTTATAGAGCGACGGGATTTGATATTCTCTATAACGATATTTTTTCCTGCTCCATCCATGCCTTGGTCCTCTTTAACCCCTCCAGCATATCTATATTTGGACTGTAGCCGAGGTCCCGCTTTAATTTTGAAATGTCAAAATCGAGGTTCAGGTTCAAGAACTTCATCCTTGTCTTATTTAAGAGCGGGGGCTCCTTGGCCTTGGTAACTTTCGCGAAGAATTCAAGAATGCTGCAGAGCGCGTACGCTACATTCTTAGGGACGTGCTTGTCCGGCCTCTTACATCCCCAGAGATCGGCCACCATATTCACCACGTCCATCATCGTCATTTCGCTTTCATTCGTTATATTATATACCTGATTAAGCGTCTTGTTCGAGTTTGCCGCGTCTATTATGGCGGACGCCAGGTTCTCCACGTAGATCATGTTCACCTTGTTCCTGCCGCTTCCCACGAACATGTACTTGCCCTTCTTTAAAAAATCTACCATCTTGGGTATCACCTTATCGTCTCTCGGCCCGAATACAAAACCGGGGCGCATGACCGTAAACGGGAAGTTATGCTTCTTGGCAAATTCAGTAACGAGATTCTCTGCGTCAATCTTTGTATCAGTGTATATATCGCCTGTCTTAGGGGCCGGTGGATCGGACGGGGTCTTGTGGTGGTCCTTCATGCCCAGTACGGCAAGCGAGCTTATATAGACAAACCTCTTTATCTTCTCATCCATAGAGGCATTTAGAAGAAATCTCGTACCCTCGACATTCACCTTGCACGCCTCTTCGCGTGAGACCCAATCGCCCACTATGGCGGCCGAATGGAATACCATGTCTACTCCCTTAACCGCGGAGCTTATAGATACTGCGTCGCTTAGATCCCCGTAGCAGAGTTCGACACCCAGGCTTCTTAAAAATTTCGTATTGCTCGTTCTTCTTACCAAGGCCTTTACGCGCTGACCCCTCTTAACGAGCTCCTCAGCTATAAAACTCCCTATAAATCCGGTGGCTCCCGTAACTAGATTGCTCATCTACAATTTCTCCTTCTTCGCTTCGCCTACCGTAAGTAAAAGAGGCGCTATAAAATTAAACATCCTCTGGTGCACCTTGGCATAGCCAGCCGAGTAAAGAAGGTCTTTAAGCTCATTGCCGTACATATGATAGACCTGCTTCTCTACGAACTCCACTATGGAGAATATGATATTGCCCCACCACGTATCGCGCGTTCCGTCAATTATCATCACCTTGCCGCCGTCCTTCAGCACCCGGTGCATCTCCAGGAGAGCTCCCCTTTGGTTTGGGTAATGGTGGAATGAATTAGAGCACGTTATAACATCAAATGTATTCGACTCATACGGCAGGTTCTCGCTATCCCCTAACCTGAAGTCTATGGAGCCATCCGGTACTTTGGCCTTCGCCTTTTTTATCATAGTCTCTGAAAGGTCGACTCCGTGGATCTTGAAGTTGCTATTTATGCCCTGCAACTTAAGGGTAAATTTACCCGTGCCGCATCCTACGTCCAGGATATTGCTTTCGTCCTTAAGCCATGGGATCATGATCGTGTAGAACATATCATGCGAGGTATCAAAGATCAGCCTCTGCAATATAGACTGATCATAGACCTTCGCCCATTGATTAAATCTTATCCTGTGCCTTGCCTTGATCGCTGTACTCACATCGCCCCTCCTGTTACCTGGTTCTTTTTGCGGTTTTCGGTTAGCGGTTTGCGTATCGCGCGCTAACCGCACACCGCTAACCACGCCACTTGCTGCCGTATCATCTTTTTTTTCTAAGTCTCTTTATAACAGCTTTTATCAATATCCACTCTCCTACTTCATTCTTCTCAAAGTAGGTGTGGCCTATCCATTGAAGAAGGTACCCAAAAAAGAGATTCGCCATCCCTATCTTCCAGGTACCCGTACATATCTGGTATATCCCGAAGAATGCCTGCGGAACACCTATAATATGCAGTATTTGATCCACATTATTGCGGTG
>JAZFTF010000161.1:0-8457 GCA_036446495.1 Candidatus Omnitrophota bacterium
GGTAATGGAGATGGCCAAGAAGGAAGGGATACCGATAAAAGAAGAGATGATAAGACCTGAGGATCTATACCGAGCCGACGAATGTTTTCTTACGGGTACGGCGGCGGAGCTGATCCCAGTGGCAAAGATAGACAGCTATAAGATAGGTAGTGGTAAGCCGGGAGAGATCACATTGAGGCTGCTTGAGAGGCTCCGTAAATTGACTAGGATCGGTGGCGTAAGATATTAGCAACGGTCAGCGGTTCTCGGCTAGCGGTTAGCGTACGAAAATCGCAAACCGCAAACCGCAAACCGCGAACCGAATTATTTAAATCTGGAGGTTACAATGATCTGTGATGTATGCAGCAAGAAGGATGCTACGGTGCATCTGACCGAGATAATAGATAACAAGATAACCAAGCTCCACCTCTGTGAAGATTGCGCCAGAAAGAAGGGGGCCGAGATGGAAGAACATTTCGGGTTGAGCGATCTTCTGGCCGGGCTGGCTGATTTTGAGTCGAAAGCCATGCCAAAAAAAGAAGCAAAGGCGAAGTGCCCTAAGTGCGGCATGGTCTACGATGACTTCAAGAAAGCCGGCAGGCTGGGGTGTGCCGAGTGTTACAACGTATTTAGCGATAGTCTAAAGCCTCTTATAAAGAGGGTACATGGTTCTGTGGAGCACTACGGGAAGACCCCTATCAGCCGATTCGAGGCCAAGGTGGCACCCAAGAAAGAGTTCAAAAAGAAGAAAGTAGCGGATGATATAGACGAGCTTAAGGGCCAACTGCAGCGGGCTGTCAAAATGGAGGAGTTCGAAGAGGCGGCGTGCATAAGAGACAAAATAAGAGAGATGGAAAAGAAAGAAGTGGGGAAGAAGAAATGAGCCCCGTTAGATCTTTAGAACGGGATTTGAGATAATGCTATGGAGAAAGGAGATCTAACTGGATGAGCCTAGAGAATCTATTAAACCATACCAGTGAGTGGCTCCGGGGCACAGGGCCGAACTCGAACATAATAATCTCGAGCAGGATAAGATCGGCCAGGAATTTGGTCGATATACCATTCTCTCACTGGGCTAATGACAAACAGAGAGAGAAGAGCCTCGAGGAGATAAAAGCGGCTGTAGGCTCAGCCCTATTCCTAAAGAAATCTACCTATCTAGAACTCAAGGATTACAGCGAGCTCGATAAACAGTTTCTTGTTGAGAGGCACCTTATGAGCAGGGAGCACGCCGTCACCCAGGATTCCAAAGGGCTTGTTATAGACGAGAAAGAGATAGTCAGTATAATGATAAATGAAGAGGACCACATCCGCATGCAGGTGATGCAGTCGGGCTTTAACCTTACAGAAGCCTGGAGGATCACCAATGAGATCGACAACGAGCTTGGTGTAAATCTCGATTACGCCTTCTCGCCGAAGCTTGGTTTCTTAACGGCCTGCCCTACAAACGTCGGCACAGGCATAAGGGCGTCGGTTATGCTCCATCTACCGGCCCTTGTATTCACGAACCAGGCAAGCAGGATACTGCAGACGATCACAAAACTCGGCCTCACGGTTCGCGGTTTCTACGGAGAAGGGACAGAGGTACAGGGTAACTTCTTCCAGGTTTCAAACCAGGTGACGCTCGGCAGAACCGAGGAGGAGATCATAGACAGCATAGATAAGGTAATAGCCCAGATAGTGACCAGGGAAGAGAACGCGAGAAAGGCGATGTTCATGCGTTCGAAGGAGAGGCTAGTGGACAGGATATGGCGCTCATATGGGACATTGAGGAGCGCCCATATAATCTCATCGAACGAGACAATAGAGCTTTTATCGGCCATAAGATTAGGCATAGATATGGATATACTTAAAGATCTAACCATACCTGTAATAAATGAACTTTTTATCTTAACTCAACCCGCCCATCTTCAGAAGATGGAGAAGAAGGTCTTGAGCCACTCTGAAAGGGATCTAAAGAGGGCGGAGTTGATACGAGAGAAATTGGGAGGATAATGCGCGGTTAACGGTTTGCGGTTAGCGGTTAGCGTACGAAAATCGCACACCGCGTACCGCACACCGCTAACCGAAACAGTTGTTCGGAGGTAGCAATGGCGATGTTTAATAGATTTACAGAAAGAGCGAGAAGGGTGATCCTTTTGGCTAAAGAGGAGGCCAAGAGGTTTAACCACGATTATATTGGGACGGAACATCTGCTTCTCGGTTTGATACGGGAAGGTGAAGGTGTGGCTGCGGCTGTTCTTATGAGTTTGGGGCTTGATCCCACAAAGATAAGGATGGAAGTAGAGAAACTTGTGCAGCCCGGTTCTTCCGCTAGCGTCTCAGGTGACATACCCTTTACACCAAAAGCCAAGAAGGCGATAGAGCTCTCCATGGAAGAGGCGCGCCAGCTAGGGCATAATTACATAGGTACAGAGCACATGCTCCTAGGACTTATAAAAGAAGGGGAGGGTGTGGCCTCAGAGGTATTGATGAACCTGGGGCTGGACGCGGGAAAGGTAAGAGACGAGGTTATGCAGATACTTGGCTCGGCCACTCCCGGTTTTTCGACTGGCGGCAGTGACAGGCCCTCGGGAACGGCAAAAGGCAAGACTCCTGCAATAGACGCTTTTGGTAGAAACCTTACAACGCTTGCTAGGCAGGGAAAGCTTGATCCCGTCATAGGAAGGGCCAATGAGATAGAGAGGGTTATGCAGATATTATCTCGTAGGACAAAGAACAATCCCGTGCTTCTCGGAGAAGCCGGCGTGGGAAAGACCGCTATTGTCGAAGGGCTGGCCCAGATGATAGTCAACAGTGACGTGCCCGAGACCTTGAAGGATAAGAGGATAATAATACTGGATCTGGCGCTTATGGTGGCCGGGACTAAATACAGGGGGCAGTTCGAAGAGAGGATAAAGGCCCTTATGGATGAGATAAAGAAGTCCGAGGATATCATACTCTTTATAGATGAATTTCATATACTCGTTGGAGCCGGCGGCGCCGAAGGCGCTATAGACGCTTCGAACATATTGAAGCCCGCGCTATCGCGAGGCGAGATACAGTGTATAGGCGCTACTACCCTCGATGAGTACAGGAAATATATAGAAAAAGACGCCGCGCTTGAGAGAAGGTTCCAGACGATCATGGTCGAGCCTCCAAGTGTCGATGAGACGATAAAGATACTGCATGGATTGAGAGATAGGTATGAGGCGCACCACAAGGTCCGTTATACAGACGCCGCGATAGAGGCAGCCGCGAAGTTATCGAATAGATATATAAGCGGAAGGTTTATGCCGGATAAGGCGATAGACTTAATAGATGAGGCCGGATCGCGAACGAGGCTCTCTACTATGGTCCCACCCGATAGTCTCAAAAAGATCGAAGAACAAGTGGAGAGTATAAAACTCGAGAAAGAAGCGGCAGTCAAGAGCCAGGGGTTTGAGAAGGCCGCAAAGCTTAGGGACGATGAGAGGAAGGCAAAAGACTCGTTAAAGACAGCACAGAAGAAGTGGAAAGAATCGAGGACCCAGCTTGAGGTCGTGGTGAGTGATGAAGATATAGCTGTGATAGTCTCCAGGTGTACCGGGATCCCCCTTACGAGACTGGAAGAGAAGGAGTCAGAGAAATTCCTGAAGATGGAGCAGAAAATGCACGAGAGGGTCATAGGCCAGCACGAGGCTATAAAGGCCATAGCTCAGGCCGTAAGGAGATCGAGAGCTGGGATCAAAGACCCCAAGAGGCCCATAGGTTCCTTTATCTTTCTTGGGCCGACCGGTGTCGGAAAGACGCTTCTTGGGCGCGCACTGGCAGAGTTTATGTTTGGCGATGAGAACGCCATAATACAGCTGGATATGTCTGAGTACATGGAGAAGTTCAATGTTTCAAAGCTTGTAGGCGCTCCTCCGGGATATGTAGGATATGAAGAAGGAGGCCAGCTTACAGAGAGGGTGAGGCGCAAGCCTTACTCGGTTGTCCTTCTCGATGAGATAGAGAAGGCTCACCCCGATGTTTTTAATATATTGCTCCAGGTATTTGAGGAAGGGAGACTTACTGATTCATTCGGGAGGAAGGTCGATTTCAGGAATACTATAGTGATCATGACCTCAAATGTCGGGGCCCAGATGCTTAGGAAACAAGGGGCTCTCGGCTTTAAGACCGCCGATGAAGAGGCGAACTACGAGCAGATGAAGTCCCGCCTTATGGATGAGATGAAGAAGGTCTTCAAGCCCGAGTTCTTAAACAGGGTAGACGATACCATAGTCTTCAGGAAACTTACAAAGGAAGACCTCTCTAAAATAATCAGTATAGAGATAAAAGAGCTCCAGGAGAGGCTGCACGACAAAGATATCAAGCTTCATCTGAGCGAGAAGGCCAAAGAATTTCTTATAGATAAAGGGTTCGACCCTGTTTTCGGGGCCCGTCCTTTAAAAAGGACGATACAGCGGTTTGTAGAGGATCCTCTTTCAGAAGAGATAATAGCGGGCAGGTTCAAAAAAGGTGTGACCATAACGTTAGACGTGAAAGTGGACCACCTTACCTTTGAAACGGATAAATGATCAGAAATAATTTAATAAGTATAGGGGAGAAGTGTCTCGACATTGTCCAGTATATAGGCGGGACGACGATGCTCTTTGTCAAGACACTCGCGTGGATACCTGCTCCTCCGATAAAGAGGCGCCAGATCCTGTCCCAGATGAAGAAGATCGGCGTGGACAGTCTTCCGATAGTTTTCTTGACAGCCCTTTTTACCGGGATAGTCCTCGCGCTCCAGAGCGCCTATCAGATGCAGAAGCTGGGGGCCGAGATGTACATAGCTTCCCTCGTCTCTCTTTCCATGACAAGGGAATTGGGCCCGGTCTTGACTGCGCTGGTCGTGGCAGGAAGAGTGGGCGCTTCGATAACGGCCGAGCTCGGTACGATGCGTGTGACCGAGCAGATAGACGCCCTTGAGACACTGGCTACAAACCCGATAAAGTATCTTGTAGTCCCCAGGTTTATAGCCCTCGTCATTATGCTGCCTGTGCTTACGATCTACGCGGACTTCATAGGGATAATAGGCGGCTATATAGTCGGCGTGGGAAGGCTCGGTGTATCTAGCAGCATGTATCTTAGGATGACATGGGAGCCTCTTGTCTACAAGGACATATTTACCGGGCTGCTCAAGGCTCTAGTGTTCGCGGTAATACTCTGCACTGTAGCCTGCTACGAGGGCATGAATGCTGAAGGGGGCGCCGAGGGAGTGGGCAAGTCCACCACCCTGTCGGTCGTTACGTCGTTTATATTGATAATCATGGCCGACTGTTTTATAACGGCCCTTTTCTATTTCGCTTTCCAGGTGGGGTAAAAATAGCCATCAGCCATCAGCTTTCAGCTATCAGCAGCTGACAGCTGAAAGCTGATAGCTGAAAGCTGATAATGAATATAGAGATAATAAATCTATGCAAATCTTTTGGTGACCATAAGGTTTTAGATAATTTAAGCTTAGACCTAAAGAGCGGCGAGACGACAGTTATCATAGGAAGGTCAGGATGCGGAAAGAGTGTTCTCTTAAAGCATATAGTCGGCCTGATGAAGCCGGATTCGGGGCAGGTCATAATCGACGGGGTAGATATAACCAAGTTGAGCGGCAAAGAGCTAAACAAGCTCAGGATGAGAGTGAGCATGCTCTTCCAGGGCGCGGCGCTCTTCGATTCTCTGACCATAGGCGAGAATGTCGGGTTCGCCCTTTACGAGCACAGCAGTATAGGCAAGCGTCAGATAGCAAAACGTGTTAAGGAGTGCCTCGAGATGGTGGGCTTGCGTGATGTAGAGGAGCTTAAGCCGGCCGCGCTCTCGGGCGGCATGAAGAAGAGGGTGGGATTGGCTCGAGCTATCTGTATAAACCCAGCAATAATACTATATGATGAGCCGACGACAGGGGTCGATCCGATAATGGGGGATGCGGTGAACAATCTTATAAGAAACCTTCATGATAAACTTAAAGTGACGAGCATAGCGGTCACGCACGATATGGTAAGCGCCTATAAGATAGCAAATAGAATAGCGATGCTTTACGATGGAAAGATAATATTTACCGGGACCCCAGGACAGGTTAAGAATACGAAAGACCCTATAGTCAAACAATTTATAACCGGTGCGTCTGAAGGCCCCATTACGAACGGGGAGCATATAAACCATTAATCTGGAGGTCTGACCCCGCACCTCCTCAGAGGGGCGGGGAATTAAGGGAGGTGCGGGGTGAATTCACAGGAAAAGAACTTTGAGTTAAAAGTGGGATTATTTGTCTTTATCGGCATAATTATGTTATTCGTGATCGTTTTCTCTATAGGCAAGATATATATCTTTCAGCCTGGCTACAAGATAAGGGTGCTCTTCAACTTCGCCGGAGGGCTCGGGGAAGCCGCACCTGTGAGATTGGCCGGGGTCGCTGCGGGAGAGGTTGACAGGATCAAGATCTTCTACGATGACGATATGATGAGAACGCGCGTGGAAGTAACGGCATGGATAAAGAAGAATGTCAGTATAGAGAAGGACGCCGTAGTCCGCGTAAATACACTCGGCATGCTGGGCGAGAAGTACATGGAAATAATACCGGGCACGCGGGAGGCCGGATTCATCGAGGAGAACGGCATACTCATAGGCGAAGACCCGATAATGATGGACGAACTCGCTGAAGACCTAAAGGACTTGGCGGATTCAGCAGAGGTTATCATGAGCAGACTGGATAGAGGCGAGGGGACTATCGGAAAGTTTTTGACGGAGGATGCCATATATAATAACCTCGAAGAATTTACTTATGATATAAAGAGAAACCCCTGGAAGCTATTCAGGAAAACAGCAGAAAAGAAGTGAGGAGGACGGAAGATGACACTTTGGTATATTAGAGCATTTTTTATAATCTTAAGCACGGTCGTTGGTTACTATATGGGGGCTCTTATGAAGGACCTCCTTCCTTACCACTCCGAGATATTTGGCCTCGCAGCCGGATTTGGTGGTGCGTTAGGTATAATTTTACTTGAAGTCTGTCTTCGTAGGGCTTCTGTAAGGAACCTTTCAGCTGCAGTATTTGGGCTGATATTCGGGTTCTTTATGGCGTGGCTCCTCACGAATGTCCTGAAGCTCATACCCATGGACCCGAGGATATTTATGTCGCTACAGGTAGCCATTATACTTATATTCTGCTATCTCGGCATGGTGATCGCGATGCGTGGCAAGGACGAGTTCAACCTTATCGTCCCTTATATCAAGTTCTCAAGGCAAGACAAGAAAGATGATATACTTATCCTTGATACGTCCGTTATCATAGATGGCAGGATAGCCGACATAACCCAGACGAACTTTCTCGAAGGCAAATTTGTTGTTCCGCGTTTTGTATTGAAAGAGCTTCAACAGATAGCCGATTCGCAAGACCCGCTTAAGCGCAATAGGGGAAGGAGAGGGCTCGATATACTCCATAGGATACAGAAAGACACCCATATGGATGTGACCATACATGAAGAGGATCTTCCGGATATAAAGGATGTAGATGCAAAGCTTGTAAAACTGGCGAAACTCTTGAGTGGCAAGATCCTGACAAATGATTTCAATCTAAATAAGATCGCTTCTATTCAAGGTGTAGTAGTCCTTAACTTAAACGATCTCGCCGCCGCCCTTAAGCCGGTCGTCCTCCCAGGTGAAGAGCTGACGGTAAGGATAACCAAAGAGGGAAAAGAGTATAATCAGGGAGTGGCGTATTTGGATGACGGCACGATGATCGTGGTCGATAATACAAAACACCTTATAGGCCAGACCGTCAAGGTGCTTGTCACGAGCGTTCTCCAGACCTCTGCCGGCCGCATGATATTCGCCAAGATCGAAGAGGCTCAGAGATATAATCACCCTAAGGGCAGGCGATAGATGCGGTTTGCGGTTTTAGGTTAGCGGTTTACGCTAACCTAAAACCGTTAACCGATAACCGCTAAACATTGCTTATGAAAGTAACAGCCATAGTCCCTGCCGCGGGGGCAGGATCGAGGTTTCTTAAGAAAAAGGGCCGGAGAAAGCCCTTTTTCATTCTCAAGGATAGGCCTATCCTGGCCCATACTCTCGCTGCCCTATCTTGTTCGGATCGGATAGACGAGATCGTAGTGGTCGTCCACAAAGGTGACATAAAGAAGTGTCGTAACCTTATAAAAAGATACTGCCTTAAAAAGGTGCGCGGGATCGTAGCTGGGGGGAATACAAGATTTAGATCTGTAAAGAACGGCCTTGCGCAAGTGCCGAAAGACGCGGATATAGTATTTATACATGACGGCGCGCGCCCTCTTATAGATAAGAGGATGATATCCGATTCTATTAACGCGTGCCGGAGGTTCGGCGCCGCAGTTTGCGGAGTCCCGGTGATATCCACAGTAAAGTCGGTAAGGCCGGATCTGACGGTAAAGGATACTCCGGATAGAAAGAGCCTCTATATGATACAGACGCCTCAGGTATTCAGAAAGAGCACGATAGAAGAGG
>JAZFTF010000162.1:0-2879 GCA_036446495.1 Candidatus Omnitrophota bacterium
TTCTTCCTTTGTGGGATTCTCCACCTCTACCCAGACGAGATTATCGTCGTTCTTTAGGACATCTTTGACATCTTTGTGATCAACAGATGTTACTATCTCTTTCTTCCCCTTGCAGAACATAAGTTTCATCATAACAGCCTCCAATGAGGCCATGATTTACGCGAACGTCAGTGAGCGTAAATCATATGGCCGAATTGATCCCGCCTCGCCGCTATCAGCAATAGCGAGGCGGGACCTTTACACGTTATTTCACGATCCGACCGCTTCCTCTACGCGGCGGTTTTCTCTCTTTCTATTATATAAAATATATTCTGTCTCGTTTATAACCTCGTCTTCATCAATAGCATTAAGGCATAAAAAGCCTTTCGTGCAGTTATGGGCAAGGCACTCTTGGCAACCCACGTCCTTATGCAGTATCTTATCTCTTTCGCCTGTAGGCCCCCATCTTTTCGGGCCGAGCCCGGCGTCTTTCCTGCCAAATATGGCGATTACCGGGGTACCGACCGCACATGCAACATGGACTGGGCCTGAATCATTAGAGATAAAAGCCTCGCACCTCTTAAGGAGCGCTGCCAGCTCTGGTATCGTCGTCCTTCCCGAGAGATCTATCGCTTCGCGCTTCATGGCGGCCATTGCTTTTTTAGTGTCGTCCTTTGCGTCTTCTCCGCCTATAAACACTATCTTCGCGTCATACTTATCAATGAGCCTATCGGCGACACCGGCAAACCTCTCCTGGGGCCACTTCTTTGAAACGCAGCTCGACGATGAATGGATCGCTATGACAAAGTCGGTTGCCCTGACACCCAGTCCGCAAAGCATAGAATCGATTTTTCTCTGGACGTCTCTCTTTATCGGCATATACAGTGTCTTGATCCTCGGCGTAAGCCCTATTGCCCTTACTATGTCTAAAGCATAATCAAGCTCGTGCCTTTCGTCGGTTCTCTTCTTATGCGCGACCTTGTGTGTCAATAAAAACCCGAATTTTCTATTGAATCCCACCCTTTTCGGAATACCGGCCAAGAATGTTATAAGGTTTACCCTGTTTGTCGGATGGAGGATAAGGGCCATGTCGAACCTCTTCTTCCTTAGGCTCCCGGCAAACCTTAATGAGCTTAATACGCTCTTATGGTTACCGTACTTATCATAGACTATCACTTCATTTATGTAGGGGTTTCCTTCTACGCATTCTCTTGTATAGGGCCTTACCATCACCGAGATATGGCTGTCAGGATACCCCTCCCTTACCGCCCTGAATACAGGTGTAGAGAGAAGAAGATCACCCAATCTGTCTGTCCTGATTATTAGTATTTTTTTCATATTGTTTAGTCCGTAGTCCGGACTCCTAACTATTTACCATCTCTTTAACTACATTGTACACATCGTCTACCGATATCATCCTCATGCATTCATGCTTACTCTTGCATTGAGCGGCTTCGCATGGAGAGCATTGAAGCTCTCTCCTTACAACCTTGTCATTCTTTCCGCGCGGGCCGTATTTTCGCGGGTCCGTAGGCCCAAATATGGCCAGGACATCCGTCCCGGACGCGCATCCGACATGCATGGGGGCCGAATCATTCGTGATAAGGAGGCTCGCTCTCTCCAGAAGATACGCGAGTTGCGGTATGCTGGTAAGGCCCGCTAAGTTTATCGGATTTGACTCCATCCCTTCAATTATCTCGCTTATAAGCGGAATGTCTTCCTTGCCGCCTACCATAACCACTGAAATACCCAGCTCTCGCGTGAGCCTATCACCAAGCCGGGCAAATCTATCTTTCTTCCAGCGCTTTATCAGGCTCTTGGAAGCGGGGCTCATCGCCACAAATCTATCCTTATTTGGAAGGCCCTTGAGCAATATATCTATGTAATCCCTCTCTTTGGCGCTTACGTAAATAGAGAAGAGGGCATCCTTCGTATCTATCCCCAGAAATATCAGCTTAGAGAGGTGAAAATCCCTCTTGTGCACCACCTCTCTCGGTGTTTTTTGCATAAGGCTCGTTCTATACCTCGAACCGATCAACATAGGAAAAAGTGTATTCTTAAGATCCACTACCAGGTCGTAGCGCTCTCTCCTCAACCTCTGCACCAGGTGTCTCTTTTCGCGCATTGGTATATGTTTATCATATATGATCACGCCGGATATCGCCGGGTGCTTACCGAATATATCCCTGCCTTGAGGCCCTACCATGACATCGAGCTGGGCGTCGGAAAACTCCCTCTTTAACGCCGAGACAACGGGAGTCGTTAAGACTATATCCCCGATGTTGGTCAGCGTGATCAAGAGTACCTTTTTTATCTTCTTCTTATCTATTCTCATCATCTTTATTCGAAAGCATCTCTTTCGCTTTCTCTACTACTTCGTTGACCGTGATCGCCTTCATACATCTATGATCGTTGCACGTAAAATCGTAACACGGCACCGCGCAATCTATATCTTTCTTTATTACAAAAAACCCCTTCTGCCTGCCATAAGGGCCTGTTATAGTGTCTGAAGTCGGGCCAAAAAGGGCTATTACCTTGCTCTTTACTCCCAGGGCGAGATGCATGGGCCCTGAGTCTGAAGATATCACAAGATCCGCGCGCTCCATAACCGCTCCCAGGCTCTTGAGGGTCGTCTTGCCGGCGGCGCTTACAAGCCTGGTCTTTGTCAAAGCCATTATATCATGGGCGAGACCCATATCGCTCGGAGCGCCTGTTATCACCACTTTCGCGTTGAGTTCGCTCGAAAGCCTGTCGGCGACCTCGGCAAAACTCTCTTTCGGCCATCTTTTAGGCGGCCAGTTGCCGCCGGGATTGAGCACTATAAGAGTATCGTCGCTGGATATGCCTCTCTTCTTAAGGAAATCCTCTACCTCTCTTCTCTCCTTGTCCCTCACAAAAAA
>JAZFTF010000163.1:0-4386 GCA_036446495.1 Candidatus Omnitrophota bacterium
CTATTCAAAAAACCTTAATATCTTAAAAGAACTATTCAGTATATCTATCGCCCCAGAGAACTACAAGCATTATAGAAAGAATAGAAACTCTTTTAGCGCCTCCGCTTTTAAGCGTTTTATAATACGGGAGTCTAAAAGATATAATATAGATATAAATGTCCCGCATGGTATAGGCGGGATCGATGCCTACAGAAAAGAGATAGAGCGCTTTTATAAGCTTGCCAAAAAGAGAGACGATGCGTTCATAAAGAACATATCTTTATATTTAAAAGATAGAGATAAGCTGGTAGTCGTAACCGGCGGTTTTCACTCAGAAAACCTAAAGAGGCTTTTTAAAAGAAAAGGCTATTCTTATATTACTATACTCCCTAAGTTCGAGTTCTGCGAAGATACCCCCTACAAGCGACTGTTAAGCGGCGGCCTTATCAAAGAGGAGAGCGTTATAAGCGACGCGATCTCTAATCTCGCGCTACCCAGTCTATTCAGTGAGATCAAAGTAATCAGAAAGTCGATGCGCGATGTAGGGCGCCTCGCATGGCCTTCAGAAGTTAGAAGGCTTGCTGTTTTACTGAAGAAGTTGTCCGAAGAAGGCAAGGCTTTAGTGCTTGAGATAAATAGGCCAAACGGCGAATTTGTAAAGAGAAGGACGATAGAGAAGGCCCGGGACAGTGAAGGGTATGTTGTAAGAGACGGGTCAACTATGGTCGACCTAAGCGAATTTGAAGGACACTTCGAAGCGGTGGAGGTCGCGATATCCGATTTTGGCGGTATAAAACCTCTGACGTACGGTGCGCAGGAAGAGTTGATAGACGAGCCATATAAGAAGAAATACGAAGACCCCGCTAATATTATTCCTTTAAGGGATTTTGATTCGGGCCGCGGCGAAGACCCCTTGCCGAGCGGAGAGATGATCCTTGAGCTTGTTACCCGGCGCCTGAGCGAATTAGGCCCGTGTGGCGTGCGCGCGGCGGTCAACCTTGAATTGTTATATGGAGACAGAAGGAAGAAGTCGGCCGATGGCCATCCAATAATAACGATTAACGGCATTCCAAGCAGAATAAATCTTGTCAGAGTAGATAAGGAGAGTATTACAGAAGAGAGGCTCCTGCCGCACGCCGGCGGCATGGGCATAAGCATACCATATCATGAAGGCATGTCTGCCGAAGAGATAGCGCGCTGCCTCTTCCATGAAGCTTTATCCGGAAGCATATTTGGCGATCCCAGGGTGGTGCATGAGTTGGTAGAAGAGGTGACTGTACTTGCTATCGATATGTCCAAACCTGATTTAGCTCGCGAGCTTTTAAGCGGTAAGGTCAGGCCCAATATATTTGATAGGGCGCTTCCTGGAGCGGGCTGGATGGGTGTTTTCTGGAGGTGCCTTGTATGGAGCGTTGCTCTACTGGCAGGTTTAAAAAGCTTTGCTGTGATCAAGATGGAGGAGGGTGCGATCTTACTCCCCGCGTTTGTAAAGAGTACAGCGATAGTAGTTGCTTTTTACTCTATTATCCAGATAGTACGGGAAGTCTACTCGCAATGGGCATTTACTATTTCTATTAGGGATCTTTCCAGGCTTTCCAAAGAGCTCTCTTACAGTGACAAGGAGAAGGTTCTCGCTTGGGCGAGAGAAGCGCAAAGGGATTTTCGGGAAGTAAGAGCATTTTATAAGCACGCTGAAGGCGGAGTTACCGACGCCGTCTTTGATAGGGTCTCCAAAAGAGTAGAGAGTTTTCGGGCTCTTGACCTCTCAGACGTAGATAGAAAGGAGGAACTATACGAACTGCTGCGAAAGGCTTTTTGTGATTGGCATAGTAACGAAGAGCGCCTGCATCGCTTCTTTGATATAGTTTATAGGACCGTTATGGACAGGCTTGCCTCTTTTCTTGATAATCTCGAATATGTGATGTCGAGGCCCAGTCTCTATGCGGGAGGCGATATCTTGGGCAATCCGGTCTGGCTCCTAAAGAAAAAGGCCAGATCGAAGCTCCCAAGAGATTATGCGGACACCTCCGGCACCACCGATCTTCAGGGTATAGAGCCTGATGAAGATAATTCATATTATGAAGAAGATGAAGATGATCTTCAAAGGTTCTTGAGAGAGGAGTCGCAGCTAGAAGAAGAAACTCCCGAAGAACAGGACGAAATGGTAGAGTTCCCGCCTGTATTCGATTATGGCGATTACTATACTATACTGATAAACCGGATATCCACTATGCCGGAGATCTTTCATAAAAGAGAGATGACGGGCGTTCCCAAACAGATAGCGGACAGGATCGCCAGAAACCCGGAGCCGGACCCTGCTGAGCGCGCCGAAGAGATGTTTTTAAACGAAGTGCAGACCAGAGCTAGAAAAAATCTTAAGAAACGATGGGCGATCCGCATAGGCATATATGAGAACAAGCTTGGCGGGAAGGCCCCTCCGTATATACAACCTACTCTTAGAAGGTACTCCAGGATAATACACCTTGTACATGGGATCGGAGAGATTTACGCAGTGGAGGGTATGGGTGATAACATGGTGATCGATGTCACCTTTAACAGAGGAAGGAAAAAGGTATCGGTAGTCGCTTCACGCGATCTTATATGGGGATTATGGAGAGATCCCGATGAGCCGATCGCCGTTGTAGCGGAACAGGAAGAGCTGCTGGGGGCTTTTAGAGAAGTCAGAGGATTTGATGCTTTTATGGAGCACCATAGAAGGATCGCCCAAGACCGATTCCATTGGGAAGAATTCTTTTTAGCGTTAAGGGTCGCCAGAGGGCTACGCGACATCGGAGCGGATATATTGGATTTCCACATACCGTTACTATTTCTCAACGCGGCCAGACAGTCTTCGGACTATCGAGAAGATCATATGAAGGATATAACACAGCCGGAAGGCGCTATAGATATGCACGTACGTTTTGGCGAAGACGAAGAACGCTACCTTGTAAGAGTATCTAGATTGCAACTACCCGCTAACGAGGTCATAGATCGATATTATAAGAGCGAGGAGTGGGTATTTTATTGTAGTAATATAGTAAACCAAGTCTTCGATGCATCAAGCGAAAATCTGGCATTCAAAGGCTTTATCTTAGCTATAAACAGGCCTGCCGAAGAATTTCCCGCAAACCAGATAGTCCAGCTCGATCCTCCAAGCACAGAGAGATGTGTCTTCAACCTTGGAAGACCGCCAAGGGTGGAGTATCATGCCGCCTCCCCGCAGCGCGGTAGCGAGCGAGAGCGCAGGGTCCGCGAGCGCCGCCGCAGACACAAGCCGCGCCGGAATGACCCGCAGGGGGAGGGGCCGACTACAGATCGTCAAGGTATTGAGCCGGCATCTGCCGCGATCCTTGCTGCGCAGGTACCTTTTATAACATGGCTCATTAGAAATAGGTTTGCAGTAAGAAAGATAGACAAAGCTGATCGTGAGAAGAGAAGCTTTATCACTCTTAGTCCAAGATATACACAAGCCGCTGCTCTATCATCTGCTGCTGTAGTATCTTTTCTCTGTATTGCAGGATTTCCGGATGTTGCTACATCCATAATGTCGGGTGACAGAGAGATCTTTGCTACCATAGCCACAGCAGCTGTTTTGACGACAACAGGCGATTTTATAGGCAAGGAGATATCGGGAGGATTAAAGTATTCTAGGTTGCTACGGGCCTGGCGTATAGGCACAGTATTTCTTATAGTCGGCCCATTGCTTGGATTTGCTTGCGCACTCTTGATCACCGGAGTAGGTATACATTTCCCCCAGACAGAATCGATCTTTACCTTTGTAAATTTTATGAGAGGGTGGGTAATGTTTTCAGCCGGATGCTTTCTGACATCGACCCTCTATTCTATACCAATACCCGGTTTCTTCGAGAGGCGAGCAATACGTGCAGAGTTTAGAAAGCAAACAGGAGAAGTCCCCGCTAAAGAACTAGAAGAGCTCTTCGAAAAGTATAGCTTTAAGAATCAAACACTTAAGACACTTGAAGGGATAAATAATAGGTGGTGGATAGGGCTGGTGAATTTTACTTATATGAACATGCTACCTCTATTGTTTACGAGATGGCACAGGTTTATCCGTGTTGTAGGTGCTGTTATAGTAGGGGCATCGACTAGGGTCTATGTTGCATGGAAGAATAGCAGGCCCGATGTAGGAGGAAGCTTTTGGAGTGAGGTGACCTCAAAGCCCAAGGATATCGGCGGGACGACCGACCTTCAGGGAATAGAGCCCGGCAAAGATGATAAAAGCGAAACGAATAGCGAAGATACCTTCGTATACTTGCCTATCGTCTCTGCTTTCGATACGCTCCGGGGGGCAATTCCCATAGAAGACGATTGGCTTATAAGGTACATCGACAAAGGTATGGTCGGCCAAATGGGGGATTCTCTCCATGACATATTGAATATATTTAA
>JAZFTF010000164.1:0-6023 GCA_036446495.1 Candidatus Omnitrophota bacterium
CCTTCTCATAAAGGTGGGTCATTTTATAGGGGTCTTTAATACCATTGCAATAGTGATTGGTACCGGAATAGCGGGCGCTCTGTTGGCGAGAAGAGAAGGCTTAAAAACCATCTATGGGATACAACGAGAATTGGAGGTCGGCATTGTGCCCAGTGATCGCCTTATAGACGGGGTCTTTATATTCTGCGGAGGGCTCATGCTTCTTACGCCCGGGTTTATCACGGACCTTGTCGGTTTCGCGTTTCTTATGCCCTACACCAGAAACTTGCTAAAAGCCTGGCTTGTCGATAAGTTCAAGACCATGATAGAGAAAGAGAAGATCACTTCTTTTGACTCTTTCTGACTATCAATAGTTCTCTTCACCCATCATGAATTCCGGCTCCAGTATAGGCTCATATTCCCAAGGAAGCGGCACTAAAAAGGTAACTGTCTCATAGATACCTACCGCGGTCCTCAAGAAGGTCATGGCCATCCCCCTGGCTATCCCGTAAGTCACGGCTGCGAGGGCCCCTTCGTCTTCGGCTACATCTACGATATTCTGCGGAAGTTCCAGAAAACCTGTAAATGTATTGGCGATCCCCCGGCCCAACTTTCTCACAGGTGTCTGGGCGGAAGCGCCGATGACAAAAGAACCGGAGATAAACACGGTGATCATAAGTATAACTGCGATCTTGATAAATCCCTTCTTCATACAATAACCTCCAATACTTGAAAAGAGTTGACCTTCTAATTTAACTCTTCATTATAGAAGACCAACTCTCTAATGTTTGATGACTACTTATTGCTGCGGCTACGCCTGGTAGTTGATCCTCCGCTCAGCTGGTCGCTCAGCGGTCTAAAATCACTGCGCATCGAAGGGTCTCCAGCCATGGTCTCCGATGTAAATAATGTCGCCGGATCCATTATGGATTCGTAACCGGCCGGCGCTGGTATGGCGAAAGTCAATATTTCGTATATCCCTACCCCGGTCCTGTATACCCCCCAACCTAGGCCCTTGAGCAAACCTATTGTAAGGCCCATAGGCATGCCTTCTACCTTTGAGATCCTGATCATCTTAAGAGGAACTTCCCAGAATCCCGTAAGGGTGTTTAATATGCCGCGTCCTAATTTAGCAGGAGCGTTCTGCGCATAACCCAAAGAAGTGAAACTAACTATGAAACAGACTGCAATAACAATACTTATTATCTTCTTCATTCTCTCCCCCCTTTCAAATATTAATAAATATTATAAATTTTGTAGTAAGTATAACATATAAAGACCCTAAAGTCAAACAACCTACATGAATCCATATTCCTTCAAGAGGGTCTCGTCTACACCTTTTTGGGTCTTTATGTGAGAATGCTTAGCGACGTATTTGCCCATGACATCATACTCTATATTCACCCTGTCTCCCACCCTCTTTGTTTCCATGGTCGTCTCTTTAAGCGAATGAGGTATCATATTTATAACGAAATAGTCTCTGCCTGTCTCATTTACAGTCAAGCTTATACCATTTACCGCGACCGAGCCTTTATTCACAAGGAGCAGGTTGTTCTTCGGGTCTATCTTGATGGTAAATTTTGCTGTCTCTCTTCCGCCTCTCAAGATCCCTTTTATAACACCGATCTCGTCGATATGGCCGCTAACCAGGTGGCCGCTCAGATCCCCCTCACTTAGCTTGAGGGCCGGTTCGAGGTTTACCCGGTCTCTCTTCTTCAATAGATCGAGCGTCGTACCTTTGAGCGTCTCGGACATGACGTCGAAGTGCAGTAGATCTTTTGACTTTGCCGATACAGTAAGACATGCACCTTCTACCGAGACAGAATCCCCTATCTTGGCGTCTTTTGAAAGAAGACCTGCCTTTACAGAGAGTCTCTTTGTATGCCTTTTAGGGCTAATACTCTCGATCTTTCCTATCTCTCTAATGATTCCCGTAAACATTCGCGTGTATCAGTATGTCCTCTTCGAATCTCTTAAGTTCTATATCCTTCAATTTAATGGCTCCGCTTACAAGCCTGGCGCCGCGCCCCTCAACTGCGGTTAACGCATCTCTCCCGCCGATGATCTTCGGCGATATGAATATGAATACCTCTTCCACGAGTCCTTTATCAAGAAAACTCGCGATCACCGAGCCTCCCCCTTCCACAAGTATGTGCGATATCTCTCTCTTGGCAAGAAACTTAAGCAAGGATTTTATGTTGACCGCGCCCCTATCCTCTTTGAAGAAGGCCACATCTATTCCCGCCCTTTTGAATCTCTCTATCCTCTCTTTAGGGGCTAAGTCTGTAGCGGCGACAATAACATCCTTCCCTCGACCACTCAACAACCTGCTCTTTAAAGGGGTCTTGAGGGTGCTATCCAGTATAATCTTCATAGGTTGTCTCTTTGGATTCCCGGCCCTGGCGCTTAAGCGCGGGTTATCCTTTATAACGGTATTTACGCCCACTAGCACAGCGTCTACGCGGCTACGCAGTCTATGGACAAATCTTCGGGACGAGCTATTTGTGATCCACTTTGAATGGCCGGCAAAAGTAGCGATCTTTCCGTCCAGGCTCTGGGCAGCTTTTATAGAAACATAGGGCCTCTTTTGGGTGATGTATAGGTTGAAGACACGGTTGATACCCAGCGCCTCTCTTTGCAGGATGCCCAAAATCACATCTACACCTTTGCGGCGCAGTCTCTTTATACCCTTCCCGTTATTGACCGGATTAGGGTCGCGGGCACCAATAACTACCCTCTTTACACCTTCCTCGATTATCCTGTCCACGCAAGGAGGTGTCTTGCCATAGTGCGCGCAAGGCTCAAGGGTCACGTAAAGCGTCGATCCCCTGGCTCGCTTGCCGGCTTTATTGAGGGCTTCTATCTCGGCATGAAGGGAGCCCGCCTTCTTATGATAGCCACTCGACAAGACCTTGCCATTCTTGACCAATACTGCGCCTACGAGAGGGTTAGGATTAGTCAAACCCTCAGCCTTCTTGGCGAGTGTCAAAGCCATCTTCATGAAATATTTGTCGTTAACCATTGCGGGATACGGAAAACTCCTTTTGTATTATTTCCGATTCTTTCCTCAGATCTTCCACTATAGAGTAAGGGATCGTCGAGCCACCTATGCTTCCCTTGAAAGCTCCGTGGCTGTCAGAACCGCCTGTCACCAAAAGTCCGTATTTCTGGGCGAGGCCCAAGTAGTACTCTCTCTTATTCTTGCCGTGGTCTGTATGGTATGCCTCCAATCCCCGAAGACCCGCCTTCATAAAGGTGGGTATAAAATCATCCCTTCCCATCGCACCGGGGTGGGCATAGACCGGCACCCCTCCCGAGCTTAATATTGTGGAGATCGCCCTATCGGGCGTCGCACAGAACCTGGCCACATAGCAGGGCGCGTCATCCGCCAGATACTTGACAAAGGCCTCTTTTACTGTGAAGACCTTTTTCGCGTTGTAAAGGGCTGTTGCCAGATGAAGTCTACCAACGGTGCCTCTCGAGCTTAAACCAAAAACTTCTTCCGGGTCGAGGATGACATTGTGCGCCTTTAGCTTATCTATCATGTCATATATGCGCTGGACCCTGCTCTCACTTAAGTCTTTAAGGAGTTGCACCATAGGAGCGGCGTCTATATCTATGAAATAACCCAATATGTGCACCTCTATTCCTTCGATCTCTGCCGTTATCTCTACACCTGTCACTATCTCAAGATCGTACTTCTTCGCTATCTCTTTGGCCTCTTTTATCGCGTCTGTACAATCATGGTCGCATATAGCTACCGTGGAAAGCTCCCTCTTTGCTGCCGCTCTTACGACTTCTCCGGGAGAAAAGGTACCATCTGAATAAAAAGTATGTACATGAAGATCAGCTCTTTTTACCACTTGTAGACTCCTCTTTGCTTATCTTGTCTAAAATACCGTTCACGAATTTTCCGGAATCCTTATCTCCGTATTTCTTGGCTATATCGACCGCCTCGTTGATGCTGACTTTCGGAGGGATCTCATTGAGGAATAGAAGCTCATATGTGGCGAGCCTCAGTATATTCCTATCGACTACCGCCATCCTTTTCAAGTTCCAATTGGTGGCGTAATCCGAGATAACCTTGTCTATTTTCTTGAGATTGTCAATAGTGCCTTTAACGATGCTGTTGGCAAATTCTACTATGGCCTTGTCGGTATCCTTGTTTACCTGCCAGTAGTCATATAGACAATAGCCACAATCGTTCTTGGTGACATCCAACTGATAAAGGATCTGGAGCGCGCACTCCCTAGCTTTCGTCCGTTTACGCATTTAATAAGTCTCCCTTCAAAATTCTGCGAAGTAGGATTAAAACGCCTCTTGCAGGTTTGCCATCTCGATAGCCACAAGCGCCGCCTGCCTGCCTCTGTTGCCTTCTTTGGCACCGGCCCTCTCGATGGCCTGTTCCAATGTCTCGGCAGTTATAACTCCGAATATACAGGGCACATTTGTGTCCAACGACGCCTTTGCTATCCCCTTGGCAGCTTCATTCGCAACATAATCAAAATGAGGCGTAGAGCCCCTTATAATAACCCCCAGACATATAACAGCGTCATATCGCTTTGAAGACGCCATCTTCTTGGCTATAAAAGGTATCTCGAAAGAACCCGGCGTCCAGGCCACGTCTATGGCCTTCTCATTCGCGCCCTGCCTTACGAGAGTGTCTATGGCCCCCTCGAGCACCTTTGAAGATATGAACTCGTTAAACCTCGAAACTACTATGCCAAACCTCTTGCCCTGCGCTAACAGATCTCCTTTTATGATCTTTCCCATGTCAATTCCTCCTTTTCTCTAGCGTATAGCGGATAGCGTTTAGCGCATAGGAAAAGAAACCTTTCTTTTTAAACTATCCGCTATCCGCTAAACGCTATATGCTAATCAATTGTATCCATTGTTTATATTCCGACCTTGGTCAGCTTATGGCCCATCTTCTCTTTCTTCGTCTTTAGATAACGCTCGCATTCTTTCGAAGGATTGACCTCGAGCGGCACCCTCTCTTTCACTTTTAAACCATAACCCTCAAGCCCGACGATCTTCTGCGGGTTATTCGTAAGGAGTCTTATGTTTTTAAGGCCAAGGTCTACCAATATTTGGGCACCTATGCCGTAATCCCTAAGATCCGCATCGAAGCCGAGAGCGTGGTTTGCCTGCACCGTATCTAACCCAGAGTCCTGGAGGTTATAGGCCTTTATCTTGTTGGCTATACCTATTCCGCGACCCTCCTGCCTCATATAGAGGATGACGCCTTTGCCTTCCTTGTCTATAATAGACATGGCCTCTTCAAGCTGCTTTCCGCAATCACATCTCATGGACCCGAAAACATCCCCTGTAAGACATTGCGAATGGACCCTTACAAGCATGTCTCCATCGGTCATATCCCCCTTTGTCAGCGCAAGGTGGTGTTCCTTGTCCATGATCGATTCGTAGACTATTAGCCTGTATTGCCCGAACTTAGTGGGCATAGATGACTCTGAGACCCTCTTTATCAATTTATCGAATCTTCTCCTGTATTTTATAAGATCGGCTATTGTGCAGATCTTGAGGCCGTACTTAGCCGAGATCTCCATAAGCTGTGGGGTTCTCGCCATGGTGCCGTCTTCATTCATGATCTCGCAGATCACGCCGACAGGATAGAGCCCGGCAAGCTTCATAATATCGACGCACGCTTCTGTATGGCCGGACCTTACAAGCACCCCTCCTTGGCGCGCTTTTAACGGAAAGAGATGGCCCGGACGGAGAAAATCTTCCGAGCTCGCGCCGGGATCCGAGAGCTTGCTTATGGTCAATGCCCTGTCGTGCGCGGAGATGCCTGTGGTTATATCTTCTTTAGAATCAACGGAGATCATCCAGGCGGTTTTATACTGATCGGAAGATATGGGAGACATGGGAGACATGGGATAGAGATGGAGTTTGCTCAAAACACCCTCGTCCATTGGGACGCATATCAATCCCCGGCCATGTTTGGCCATAAAATTTATATCTTCCGGTTTTACCATGGAACCGGCCAACAAAAAATCGCCCTCGTTCTCGCGATCTTCATCGTC
>JAZFTF010000165.1:0-7074 GCA_036446495.1 Candidatus Omnitrophota bacterium
AGAGACTTTGACAAGATAGTCTTCTGTGGTTTGGGCGGTTCGGCCATAGGGGCTGATCTTATTAAATCCTACGTTACGAAGGAATGCAAGTTCCCTATCATCGTAAACAGGGACTATACACTGCCGGCGTTTATAAATGAAAAGACACTTCTTGTCGTTTCAAGTTATTCCGGAAACACAGAGGAGACGCTGAGCGCTTACGAGGAAGGTCGAAAGGCCAATGCAAATATAATCGCCATAACGACCAACGGCAAGCTGAAAGAGAAGGCCCAGGAGGACAAGGTACCGTACGTGGTGATACCGAAAGGCCTCCCTCCAAGATGCGCCCTCGGATACTCTTCTATCCCAATAATGGTCTTATTCTCAAAGCTGGGCATCATCTCCGATAAATATGAGGAGATCGATGAGGCATCCGCCTTTTTAGAGAAGCTCTTTAAGAGTGAACTCTCTCCCGATGTGAGCGAGGATAAGAATATTGCTAAGAGGGTCGCCAAAGACCTTTTCGGCAAGTACGCTATTCTTTACGGGGCCAACCAAAATACCGACTGTGTGGTTACAAGATGGAGAGGCCAGCTTGCGGAGAACTCTAAGGCGATATCTTCTACGCATCTCTTCCCGGAGATGAATCATAACGAGATAGTAGGATGGGCGAACCCGAAGAATCTCATGAAGGACCTGGTGGTCGTAGTGTTGAGGGACAAAGATGATCATCCCCGGGTGGCTAAGAGGATGGACATAAGCTCGTCTATTATAAAGAAAGAGGGCGTAAAGATAATTGAGATCAGCTCGCGAGGAGAGTCTCTATTGAGTAGGATCTTCTCGCTTATATACATAGGGGACTTTGTGAGCCTTTATCTCGCTATTCTCAATGATGTCGATCCGACCCCTGTAGATAACATAATGTATTTAAAGAACGAACTGGCGAAGATAAAAGAATGACTAGCGGATAGGTAAATAGTATAGCATGATTAGCGGATAGAGTTTAGCGTATAGTTTAAAAAATTTATTGTTTCTTTTTCTATACGCTAAACGCTAAATGCTATACGCTGTACGCTGGTACTACTGATTGGATGTGCAATGAAAGCCTTAATACTGGCCGCGGGTTACGCTACACGGCTCTACCCTCTTACGTTGAATAAACCGAAACCGCTTCTTAAGGTGGGGTCTAAGACGATAACTGATAGGATCGTAGAGAAGATCGAGTCGGTAAAGAATATAGACGGCATATATATAGTAACAAACGATAAATTCTCTGCCCATTTTGAGAAGTGGGCAAAGAAGAGTCCATACAAGACCCCCATATATATAATCAACGACTGCACTTTTTCAAACGAAACGCGCTTAGGGGCTGTGGGTGATATGGAGCTTGTAGTAAACGAAGAGGGGATAGACGACGACCTCCTCGTCCTGGGCGGCGACAATCTCTTTGAGTTTAACCTGAGCGACTTTATAAGATTCGCGCGGCGAAAGGGAGGCTTCGCGGTCGCCCTGCGCGACGTAGGAGACAAAAAAGTGGCGAAGAAGTACGGTATAGTCACCCTGGATAATAATGATAAGGTAGAGGAATTTGCAGAGAAGCCGAAAGCGCCCAGATCTACACTGGCCGCCATGTGTGTCTACTATTTTCCCAAGGAAAAGTTGGATCTCCTGAAGGCTTATATAGACACGGGCATGAACAAGGACCAGCCGGGCCATTATATAAGCTGGCTGGTATCCAAGGGCCTTGTATACGGGTACACGATAAAGGGCGAATGGTTCGATATAGGTGATAAGAAACTATTGAAATTAGCGCATGAGGTATACACTAAGAAGGAGGAAGGCGATGACTAAGAAGAAGGTGCAGGATTATCTATTTACCTCGGAGAGCGTTACCGAGGGGCATCCGGATAAAGTCTGCGACCAGATCTCAGATGCGGTACTAGACGCGATATACGGCCAGGACCCGAACGGCAGGGTCGCCTGCGAGAGTTTGGTTACGACAGGGCTCGCCATAGTGGCGGGAGAGATCACCACATCATGCTATGTAAACATCCCTCAGATAGTGAGGAACACGATAAAGGATATCGGCTATACACAGGCCATATATGGTTTCGACTATTTGACGTGCGGCGTTGTGACATCGATACAGGAACAGTCACCGGATATAGCCATGGGCGTTGATACGGGAGGCGCAGGCGACCAGGGGATGATGTTTGGTTACGCTACAAATGAGACCCAGGAATTCATGCCTCTTCCTATAATGCTCGCCCACAAGCTTACAAGGAGGCTCTCCCAGATAAGAAAAGAAGGGATAGTCGACTATCTAAGGCCCGATGGAAAGAGTCAAGTGACCGTAGATTACCAGGGCGGCGAACCAAAAAGGATCGAGGCCATTGTTATAAGCGCGCACCACGACCACAAGGTCAAGATGAACAAGATCAGTTCGGATATGAAAAATCTTGTAATAAAGAAAGTAGTACCCAAAGCCCTTATGGACAAGAATACGAAGATCTATATAAACCCGACGGGTAGATTCGAGGTAGGCGGCCCGCAGGGCGATACCGGCGTGACCGGCAGGAAGATAATAGTCGATACATATGGCGGCGTAGGGTCTCACGGAGGTGGGTGTTTCTCCGGCAAGGACCCGACAAAGGTCGACAGGTCGGCTTCTTACATGGCCAGGTACGTAGCCAAGAACATAGTCGCCGCGAAGCTGGCGGATAAATGCGAGATACAGCTGGCCTACGCCATAGGCGTTGCCGAGCCGGTCTCTGTGATGGTCGATACCGGCAATACAGGCAAGGTATCTGACGAGAAGCTTGTAAAGGCGGTCCGCAGGGTCTTCGACCTGACGCCTCATGGAATATTAGAGACACTGAAGCTGAGGAGGCCTATCTATAAGGCCACCGCGGCATATGGACATTTTGGCAGGAACGAAGAAGGGTTCACATGGGAACAGATAGACAAGGCCCAAACCCTTAAAAACGAAACCAAGAAAGGCTAAGAGGCAATTGCCATGGTTAGCGGTGTGCGGTTAACGGTTATCGACGCAAACCGCGAGCCGAAAACCGTATACCGATAACTAGATAAACATAGGAGAAGACATGAAATACCATATTAAAGATTTAAAGTTGGCGGAGAAGGGCAGGCTTAGGATAGAATGGGCAAATAATAGTATGCCTGTACTCTCTTTAATAAGAGATCGATTTATCAAAGAGAAGCCCCTTAAAGGGGTCAAGATAGCGGCGTGCTTGCATGTCACTACGGAGACGGCAAATCTTATGGTTACATTGAAAGCGGGAGGCGCCGATACCTTGATCTGCGCGTCTAATCCGCTTTCTACCCAGGATGATGTTGCCGCTTCTCTGGTGAAACACCACAAGATACCGACATTCTCTATAAAAGGAGAGAACAATAAGATATACTACGAACACATAAAGGCCGCTCTCGATATGAAGCCTAATATAACCATGGACGATGGCGCGGACCTGGTATCGACCATCCATAAAGATAGGAAGGATCTGGTAAAACACATCTTCGGCGGGACGGAAGAGACGACTACCGGGGTGATAAGGCTAAGGGCGCTCGAGCAGAAGTTTCTCCTTATGTTCCCTATAATAGCGGTAAATGACGCATATACAAAACACTTCTTCGATAATAGGTACGGCACAGGCCAATCTACCTTAGACGGCATACTCAGGGCTACTAACACATTGTTGGCCGGTTCAAATTTCGTCGTCTGCGGATATGGATGGTGTGGGAGAGGCGTAGCTACGCGCGCCAGGGGCATGGGCGCTAATGTTATCATATGCGAAGTAGATCCTCTAAAAGCGCTAGAGGCGATAATGGACGGCTTTACTGTGATGCCGTTAAAAGAGGCGTCACACAAAGGAGACATCTTTGTTACATTGACGGGTGACATAAATGTAATCAGGGTCGAACACTTCAAGATCATGAAAGACGGGGCAATAGTCTGCAACTCCGGCCATTTCAATGTGGAGATAGACCTTGAATCTTTAGCAAAAATAACTAAAAAGAGAAGGAATGTAAGAGAATTTGTCGAAGAATTCACCCTAAGGAACGGCAGGAAGATAAACATCCTGGGTGAGGGGAGGCTCATAAATCTCGCCGCGGCGGAAGGCCACCCGGCGTCTGTTATGGATATGAGCTTTGCCAACCAGGCGCTCTCAGCCGAGTTTTTGACAAAGAACCGCGTGGGGCTCGAGAAGAAGGTCTACAAGGTACCGGACGATATCGATAATAATATAGCGAAGTTGAAGCTAAAGGCTCTCAATATCAACATCGATAAGCTGACAAAAGAGCAGAAAGAGTATTTAGCTAGCTGGGAGATGGGCACATAAGAGTAGGATAATACGGTTAGCGGTGTGCGGTTAGCGGTGTGCGGTTAGCGGTGTGCGGTTAGCGGTTATCGACGCAAACCGCACACCGAAAACCGCTAACCAAATCAGGAGTCTTTAATGCGAAAAATTGCGGTCTTGACGAGCGGCGGTGACTCTCCCGGAATGAACGCGGCAATACGAAGCGTAGTCCGGTGTGCCATATACAATAGATTAGCAGTGTACGGCGTGATGAGAGGCTATGAGGGGCTGATAGATGATGACATCATGCCTCTTAATGCCCGCAGCGTAAGCAATATACTCGCCAAGGGCGGTACGATCCTGAAGACTGCGCGCTCCAAAAGGTTTCTCAGGAAGACCGAGAGAAAGAAGGCTGCTGAGAACTTAAGGAAGCGCGGAATAGAAGGGTTGGTAGTCATAGGCGGCAACGGTTCTTTCCGCGGGGCCGATATCTTCACCAAAGAGACCGGAATAAAGACGATAGGGATAGCCGGGACCATAGATAACGATATATGCGGGAGCGACTTCACCGTAGGGGCGAATACGGCAGTTGGAACGGCCCTAGACGCTATTGACAAGATAAGAGATACGGTCACGAGTATGGAGCGTATATATGTGGTCGAGGTGATGGGCAGGAATGAGCCGTTTATCGCGACCAGGGTCGGGCTCGCTGGCGGGGCCGAAGACGTGATATTCCCGGGAAATAGATATAACATAAGTCGGCTGTGTGATGATATAAAGGCGGGAAGAGAGAGAGGAAAGCTAAGCTGGATCATAGTCGTCTCTGAGGGCTCGGCAAAGGCCGATGATGTAGCAAAGAAGATAAGAAGCAAGACGGGATATAGCGTAAGGCCGGTTGTCCTAGGACATATACAAAGAGGCGGTTCTCCTTCGGCCTTTGACAGGGTCCTGGCATCATCACTAGGCGCGGAGTCGGTAGAGGCGATGCTCCGCGAGAAGAAGAGCGGGATGGTCGGTGTTGTTGGAGGAGAATATAATTTTGTGGACTTTAAGACCGCCTGCAAAAAAGATATGAAGAAAAAAAGACTCGATAAAGCTTTTTATAAACTGACAAAGATATTGGCGATCTAAATGAGCACATGACTTACGGAGTGTAAGCGACGTAAGTCATAAGTGCGAATTTACCCAGCCCCTACGTGTAGGGGCTGGATTCAATTCGACCTTCCAAAGAAGAATAACAGAGAAGATGTACTTACGAAAATCAGAGATTTTCGTAAGTACAGGTCTCATTAAAGGAGGAAATTAAATAATGGTAAACGCTACAAAAAATTTGGATGAGATGGTACAGGAACTGGCTCTCGCCAAAGATCTAGACAAAAAGAAGGGCATAGCGGATGAGATACTGGAGCAGGCATATAAAGAAGGCGTATACCCTTCCAGCATACACGGTCTCTATGCCGCAAGGGCGAAAGAGGGGTTTGGCGGATTCACTGTACCGGCTATAAACCTTAGGTCTATGACGTATGATCTGGCCAGGGCGATATTCAGGGCAGCCAAGAAGATAAACGCCGGGGCCTTTATCTTTGAGATAGCCAAGTCAGAGATGGGATATACCGACCAGCCGGCAGTGGAGTACGCGGCTGTCTGTGTGGCCGCCGCGCTCAAAGAAGGCCATAAAGGGCCGGTCTTTGTGCAGGGTGACCATTTCCAGATGAACGCCATGAAATATAAGGAGGATCCCAAGAAAGAGCTTGATGCTATGAAGGATCTCATAGAGCACGCGATAGAAGCGGGGTTCTACAATATAGATATAGACTCCTCAACGCTTGTGGATCTTTCTTTTGACACAGTCGATAAACAGCAGGAAGCGAACTACACCGTATGCGCCCAGCTTACTAATTTTATAAGGGATACGCAGCCTGAAGGTATAGAGATATCAGTGGGAGGGGAGATAGGAGAGGTAGGAAAAGTCAACTCCACCCCTGAGGAGCTGCGCGCATTCATGGATGGTTATAGCAAAGAACTCAAGGAAGGAAATACGGGCCTAAGCAAGATGAGCATACAGACAGGCACATCACACGGAGGTGTGGTCCTTCCTGACGGATCGATAGCCAAGGTAAAGCTCGATTTCGAGACCCTTAGGGATCTCTCGGATATAGCAAGAAAAGAATTTGGGATGGCCGGAGCGGTCCAGCACGGTGCTTCTACGCTGCCTTCTGAAGCCTTCGGCAAATTCGCCGAAGTCGAGACGGCCGAGGTCCACCTGGCTACTGAGTTCCAGAACATGATATACGACAGTAAAGAGTTTCCGGATGAGTTAAGGGCCAAGGCTTACGCGTGGATAAAGGAGAATATGGCCGGCGAGAGAAAAGAGGGCGAGACCGAGGAACAATTCATATACAAGTCGAGAAAGAAGGCGCTCGGTCAGTTCAAAAAAGATATATTGACCCTGCCGGCAGGAAAAAGGGATAAGATCGCGGGAGAAATAGAAGCGAAGTTCACATTCCTTTTCGACAAACTCAATATACGCGACACAAAGGCGCTAGTCGAAAAACACATTACTCTTAAAAAGATAGAACTTAAGAAAGGCAAGATCTCTAAGAAGATCCATATGGACGGAGAGGGAGACGATTGATCTCTAGTGGCACCTGTTCATAAAGTAGAAACCGGCGCCAACGAATAATAGGTTTGCGATCCAGGCGGAGAAGAAAGGCGGGAGTACTCCCGCCTTTCTTCTCCGCCTGGATCGCAAACCTATTATTCGTTGGCGCCGGTT
>JAZFTF010000166.1:0-3822 GCA_036446495.1 Candidatus Omnitrophota bacterium
GATGGGTATAGTAAGAAATCATTATGTCGGCAGGACATTTATACAGCCTTCGCAGAAGAATAGGAATCTCGCAGTAAAGGTAAAGCTTAATCCCGTCAACAAGCTGATCAAAAATAAGAGGATAGTCCTTGTAGAAGATTCCATAGTAAGAGGCACCACATCGAAGGTCAGGATACGCGCCCTGCGCGAATCCGGGGCGAAAGAGATCCATATGCGCGTAAGTTGTCCGCCGCTCATAAGTCCGTGTTTTTTCGGGATAGATTTTCCGACAGCCAAAGAATTGATAGCCTCCGGACGCACTGTGGAGAAGATAAGAAAATTTATAGGCCTCGATAGCCTGGGATACTTAAGCCTGGATGGCATGCTCAAATCCATGCCTATAAATAAGAGCACCTTTTGTACGGCGTGTTTTACCAAAAACTATCCGATAACCGTAGAGAACGGCCAGGACAAGCTCTGCCTAGAGAGGAATAACCCAAAGAGATGATATGGCGCATTGAGATCTGCAATAAACCCGGTATATTCGACGCGGCTGGCGAGGAGATAAAGAGAGACATAGAAGACCTCGGCTACAAGAACGTCAAAAAAGTAAAGACTATACAGGTGTATCTCTTGGAAGGCGATATAGACAGGAATTCAGCCGAGAGGATCGCCGGCGAACTCCTTACGGATAAGGTGGCCCAGGATCACAGGATAAACGAGCCGGTATTGCCGAAGGACGAGAATGTATACGACGCTGTTGAAGTGACGCACAATCCCGGGGTGATGGATCCTGTCGAGGAGAGTACACTCAAAGGGATACGCGACCTGGGCATAGACGGCGTAGATGCAGTAGGTACGGCGATGAGATTTTTAATAGAGGGGAAGATCACCAAGAGCGATATAAAGACCATAAGCGAGAAGCTCCTCTATAACAAGGTAATACAGCATGTCGCGAAAGACGTTGACAAGATAAGAGGCAAGAGAGAAGTAGAGGAGTATAGATTTAAACTTATAGATGTGGATATCTTAAACTCGGATGCCGAAGGGCTCATGCATATATCTAAAAAGGGGCAGCTCTTCCTGAACATCGAAGAGATGAAGACGATAAAGAGGCACTTTTCCGGCATCGGCCGCAATCCGACAGATTGTGAGCTCGAGACCTTAGCCCAGACCTGGTCCGAGCACTGCAAGCATAAGACGTTGCGCGGCCTGATAGATTATGACGGCAGGATAATAGACAACCTCCTCAGAGAGACTGTGATGAAGGTTACAAAGGAGCTCAACAAGGATTGGTGCGTATCGGTCTTTAAAGACAACTCCGGCGTGATACGTTTCGACAAGGACTATGATGTCTGCTTCAAAGTAGAGACACACAACCACCCTTCGGCCCTTGAGCCGTATGGCGGGGCCGGCACAGGTATAGGCGGTGTGATAAGAGACATCTTAGGAACCGGCCTGGCCGCAAAACCGGTTGTAAATACCGATGTCTTCTGTTTTGCCCCTCCGGACTATCCATTAGAAAAGATACCCAAAGGCGTTATGCATCCCAAAAGGATCATGAAGGGTGTTGTTGGCGGTGTCAGGGATTATGGCAACAGGATGGGCATACCGACATCGAACGGTGCTGTATTATTTGATGAGAGATATCTGGGCAATCCCTTGGTATTTTGCGGCAATGTCGGCCTTATCCCTAAGGGTAAGTCAGAAAAGGAGGCAAGGCCCGGAGACCTTATAGTAGTTGTGGGTGGAAGGACCGGTAGAGACGGTATACACGGAGCGACATTCTCTTCGGGAGAGTTGACCGTTGAATCCGAGGAGGTCTCCAATACAGCTGTCCAGATAGGGAATCCGATAACAGAGAAGAAGGTCACCGATACCCTGTTAAAAGCGAGGGATGAAGGGTTGTACGGGGCGATAGATGATTGCGGGGCCGGCGGCCTTTCAGGAGCAGTCGGAGAGATGGGCCAGAAGATCGGAGCGGAAGTCTATTTGGAAAAAGTCCCGTTAAAATACAAGGGCTTAACATATACAGAAATATGGATATCCGAAGCGCAGGAGAGGATGGTACTATCTGTAAACCCTGCAAAATTAAAGAGGCTTCTTGAGATATTCGCATCTGAAAACGTAGAGGCGGTAGTTATAGGGAAGTTCATCGATGATAAGATGCTGCACCTTACATATAATAGCGAGGCCGTCGCTGATCTAGATATGGATTTTCTCCACAACGGCGTGCCGAAACTTAAGAGAAAGGCTGTATGGGACCCCCCTGAATGCGCGGAACCCAAATTGAGAGAGCCGAAAGACCTGGGCGCCTCTCTTAAGAAGATACTCGCCAGCCCCAATGTTGCCAGTAAAGAGTGGATCATAAGGCAGTATGATCATGAAGTCCAGGGAGGAAGCGTATTAAAACCTCTTCAGGGTGTCGATAACGACGGCCCAGGAGATGCGTCTATAACGAGGCCCATACTCAGCTCAAACAGAGGTATCATCGTCTCTAACGGCATAAATCCCAGATATGGCCTTATAGACCCTTATCACATGGCGGCTTCAGCTATAGACGAGGCTTTGCGCCAGATAATATCTGTGGGCGGGGATCTGAAGAGGGTCGCGATACTCGATAACTTCTGTTGGGGCAACACAGATAAGCCTGATAGGCTCGGCGGACTTGTCAGGGCGGCGCTTGCCTGTTATGACATAGCAAAGGCTTACGGGGTCCCTTTTATCTCGGGAAAAGATAGCCTCAATAATGAATACGTAACCCAGGAAGGGACGATAGCCATCCCGCCTACGCTGCTTATCTCGGCGATCGGGGTCATGGATGATGTTACCAAGGCGATATCGATGGACTTTAAGAAGCCCGGCGGCCTCATATATATAATAGGTATTACTAAGGATGAACTCGGGAGTTCGCATTACTACTATGTGAATGGCCATCTCGGAAGCAACGTGCCTAAGGTGGACGCGAAAGAGGGCAAGAGACTTATGGACTCTTTAAGCCGCCCAATAAATAAAGGGCTTGTTGAGGCCTGCCACGATCTTTCGGAAGGCGGCATAGGGGTCTCTTTGGCTGAGATGGCCTTTAGCGGCGGACTAGGGGCCCAGATAAGACTAAAATGTGTCCCACGGGAAGAGGGTATGGATAGAAATGATAAGATACTATTCTCCGAATCGAATACGAGGTTTATCGTCGAAGTCTCTAAAAATAAGAGAAGAGAGTTTGAAAAGGCGCTAAAGGGCGTTACCTTTGGATGTATAGGAGAAGTCAAAGATTCAAAAAAGGTCAAGGTCATAGGATTGAAAGGCAAGACTGTGATCGCGGAAGAGATAAAGGGCTTAAAGAGGGCCTGGCAAAAGACATTCGCGGATTATTAAACTATGAAACCAAGAGTATTAGTCATACGGGCTGCCGGCACCAATTGCGACATGGAGAGCGCCTTCGCTTTCCGATTGGTCGGGGCGAAGGTCGATACAGTCCATATAAACCGGTTAAAGAACGGCGAGTGCAGACTCAACGATTACCACATACTTGTGATACCGGGCGGCTTCACTTACGGCGACGACATAGCCAGCGGCAAGATACTGGCGAATGAGTTGAGATCGGGGCTTTCCGGAGACCTTAAGAGATTTCTGTCAGACGGAAAATTGATCCTCGGGATATGTAATGGCTTCCAGGTCTTGGTGAAAGCGGGCCTCCTCCCAAACTTTGAAGGTGATACCGCCGAGATAGATGTGACACTCAACCTGAATGATTCTGCCAGGTTTGAGGACCGCTGGGTCTATCTGCAGCGCTATGATAAGAAAAAGTCGGCATGGACAAAGTATGTGAAGGATATCATATAT
>JAZFTF010000167.1:0-5458 GCA_036446495.1 Candidatus Omnitrophota bacterium
TCTTATAAATGCTATAAACGGCTTGGCACCTAGTGCCATTACAATATCTTTATTTTAGAGCTTTGACAGCGCCTTTGTAGCAGCATTATACCCTTCTATAACGGCTTCCTTTCCCTTAGAAAACGCCATCATGTCTATATGCCCGACATTGGGTGTTATGACAAGGTCCGCTTGGAGCAGTTGTGACTTTACAACCTCGGCTTCGATATTATTCAGCGTCTGTTTGAGCGCCCTGAACATCCGCAGGATATTCCTGTCTATGTTCCTGCGCCTCTCAAAGGCATTGACCGTGGCGGTGTTTACAAGTTTTGTATTAACAAATTTCTTGAGTGTCTTTTTCATGCCGACGGCATTGCGCATAAACTTTTTATTCTGCTGGTCTATGCCCTTTAATAGCTTCTCTTTTACGTCAGTTACTTTTTTCTCTTCCCTTGTCCTGGTAGTATCACAAGCTATGATGTACGTTGCCCCCATATCTTTAGCCACTTCCACCGCCACAGGGTTGGCAAACGCCCCATCAACTAAATATCTATCTCCATATTTTACTGGAGGGAACAACACAGGTACAGAGATACTCGCCTTTAATGCCTTAAGGACAGACCCTTCCTTTATAACGACCTCTTCTCCTGTTTGCGCGTCTGCGGCGACTACCGCCATGGGCAGAGCGAGCTGGTCGAACGATATGTCCCCGATAGCGGTCTTGAGCCATTCTGTGATCTTCTTCTCATCGGCAAATCCCCGAAACATCGCGTCAAGATCGAGATTCGCTATCTGGAATATCCTACTCCAACCGTCCCCCGTCATGGTCCCCTTGAAGTCCTTCTTATCCACTAGTTTAGCGTAACAAGCGGCCACAATCGCTCCTACGCTCGTCCCTACGATAATATCGATGAAAATGTCTTTTTCCACAAGGGCTTTAATGACCCCTATTTGGGAAAAACCTCTCGCAGCACCGCTTCCCAAGACTAAGCCTGTCTTTTGTCCCTTTATCTTTTTCTTGTCGATTTTATTTGTCTCCATATATTATATTTCCCGCTCCCTTTTGATGTAACATGGCTTCCGTAAACTATGTTAGTATAATATTATACGCATACAGAAAATATAGTCAAGACTAAAATAAGAACTCTGTTAAAACTATCAAACCAGATTGCGATATCTTTAAAAAAATTATCCTTCTCGCAACTAAACTCCAATATATGCCGGGCACTATTGTAAACTTTGAGCTCTTTTTTTTCGGATCTTAGGGAATCGAAGAACCTCTTATTCTTGTTATTTTGACAGATGGGGTCTTTTCCCGCGAAGGCCATGAATACAGGCGCCGTTATATTAACGGAGTTCTTCAGGATGAACTTACGCATCCAAGTTACTTCAAAGAAGAATCTACTGGAAGCGTCATGGAGTGATAATGCATCATTCTTTATAAAAGATACATACTCGTCTATATCCGACATCATCTCCGCACTAAGGGGAATGGGTATCATTACATCGCTGCCGCTTATTTTAGACCATATGATCTTAAGCTTATCCAAAGGCGTAATGTCACTTTTCGTAAAAATTGCCGGTGTCGGAAGGATCAATGACTTTATCTTATAGTTGTGCACGCATGCGTAGGCCGCTGCCAGCATTGCGCCATAACAGTGGCCCAATATATGTACCATCTTCTTCTTGTGCAATTCACTCGCGTATCTGGCAACGATATCTATGTCCTCAATCGAATCTTTTAATGATCTAAAACCTCCTTTGGGCGCTTTACTCAGGCCTGACCCATAACGATCTATAGCATAAACGGGTATTCCCAAGCTTGCTATAAAAGATGCTGATTCGGTAAACCATCCGGAGTGGCTCTGGAGCCCGTGAAGCATTAGTAAAGGAACGCCATCACCATTTCTTCCATAAACAGTAACCGGAATCTTAAGGCCTTGAGGGGTTGATAAAAACTTTATGTCTTTATTGTCAGCTGTTGTTGTTGGCTTCATAATTCGCTCATTGAGTAAAATATTCGTCAGCGTATTTAGTGGCATTCTTGATGTTAACTTCTAGAGCCGCCGTCATCTTCTCGCGTGCCACTTTAGTCATGTTGCCAGGTACGTAGAGCGGCTCATCTAGAACTACAACCTCCCGGCTGAAGGGAAAAGGGAGGATAAACCTATCCCAGCTGCTAAGCATTATCTTTCTGTTAATGTTAAACCCTACAGGAATAATGGGCCGTCCGGTCTTTTGAGCAAGCCGGATAACACCGCTCTTTACTTTATATATCGGGCCACGAGGGCCATCAGGAGTGATCCACGCGTCGCGCCCGGACTTGACGCCCCGTATAAGATCGCGATATTCTTTTTTTGCAGAGTCTTTTGTCGAATGTGATATGAAATTGACATTCTTATCCTTCATGAGCCTTCCCACATACTCTCCCGCGTAGCTGTCATCTGCCAGGACACACATCTTCTTTCCTAAGTGGCAACGCCTGTAAAAGAAGAAGCAGAGGAGTAGACGGTTGTGCCAGAAGGCGTAGATAGCGTTCTCAAGCTTCTGCGCTGCATGGCCGCGGGATAGGTCGACGATCTTTATCTTTATCGTTCTGCCTAATATGCGTACCGGCCATCTTGTTATAAAAGAGACTGTCCGCACCCATAATAGATTTTTAAACCTTCTAAACTTCTTAAAGCGCTTCACAGCTTGTTATTATAGCATAATTAAACATAGGGCACATTAAAAACATGCCCTATGTTTTGCATACTACACCATCATTGTCCCACCTTGCTTCTTTTCTCCTCCCCTTTATAGGAAATCTCGACGAGGAGAGTAAACACCAGAAGGGGCGGTGCAATGCCGTAAAGCTTGACACTCGTCTTAAACTTGTCTATACTTACCCTATGCAGAACGAAAAGAGGATCCAGACAGTCTGTCTTCTAGTATTGACGGTAATCGCCGTAGCCGCGACACTCTATGTCCTGCGCTCCCTTATGATACCCTTCGTACTGGCACTCTTCTTCATGTTTATGCTAATGCCAATCATAGATCTTCAGACACGCTATCTTAGATTTCCGAGGCCCTTGGCTGTGATCGTCACATTGATCCTTGGCATAACCCTTATTACAGCCTTCTCTCTTCTGGCGTCTGCCTCGGTAAACCAGATGGCAGATAACGCCACAGCGTATGAAGAACAGGTAAAGCAGCTTATAACCAAGATAACAACATCTCTGCCGTTTGAGCGGTTCGGAGTTCAACAGAAAGAGCTTGTGGGCCCAATGCTTCAGAACCTGGGTAAGAACGTAGGAAGCATCATAGGAAAGACCTTGAATTCTATTGTAAATATATTCTCTAATGTGATCCTGATACTGATATTTTTGGTCTTCTTGCTCTTAAGCGGCACGAGGAAAGAAAAATCCCAGAATAAAATCTGGGAGAAGGGTGAGGCTAAGATCAAGCGCTACATATCGTCGAAGCTGACGCTTTCAGTCCTTTTGGGCCTCTGCGTGGGGATAACGCTTAAGATCTTAGGTGTAGAGCTTGCCATACTCTTTGGGCTCTTCGCCTGTATATTAAACTTTATACCGAGCATCGGCCCTACTATCGCCACGATATTGCCTCTTCCTGTAGTCCTTATGATGCCGGAGATATCTTTCATGCGGGGCCTTCTGGCCATAGCTATACCGGGTTTATTGCAGTTCGTCTTTGGTAATTTTATCGAGACTAAAGTCATGGGCGATTCACTTGATCTTCATCCTGTTACAGTACTTATGTCTCTTATCTTTTGGGGGATGCTCTGGGGTATCGCGGGTATGTTTCTCGCGGTGCCTATCACAGCGGTCCTTAAGATGATCATGGAAGAGATAGATGTCACAAAACCCGCCGCGAACCTTCTAGCTGGACGAATAGATTAATCTACAAGGACCTTCGACACGTCGTGTTTGACTTCAGAGGAGTTTTTGCTTCTCTCGCCTTGTTTTTCAAATATAATATCGGTTGCCCTATTAAGACCGCCGAAGATGTAGTAGTTTATAGTGATGTAGTCGCCCACTGAGATCTCATCAAGCGAGCTTCTTCCTGTAAAATTGACGTTTGATTCCAGAAAATATCTATCGTTATCTCCCATAGCTGTCCCGTCATCTACCCATTTGGTTGGGGTTAACGATATAACATTTCTGTCCGCATCTATGCCTGTAACACGGCCATATATCTTTGTGCCCATCTCTCTCTGGGCCTCTTGTTGGTCAGCGAGTATCTCTCTATTTGCATCATTCTCGGCACTTCTTTCATCCCATGTTTGCGAATAAGATGGTACCGCATACCAGAAAATATTAAAAATAATAAAAAATATGCCCACCAACACCAGCAGAAACTTCTTGTTCTTCATCATTATCGCTTCTATTTTATGCTATCTTTTTATTTAACTCCCAAATGTGTACGTATCTTTTTAGAAAAGTCCGGGCTCTTGTCTGCGGCCCGGGCACGATCGTCTATGAGCGCATCTTTGCGAAACTCCGCGAAGGGCATGCTCATGATAAACGCATCCGCGTCGTAAGCGCGCTTATCGACTGTGCCGGTCAAGAGGCGCCTCTTATACCAAGGTATCTTATATATACCAGACGCGTTTATGTGATGCCCTATAGTATTCGTACAACTATGGGTAGCTGTATTGTAAAAAAACGGCTCCTTATAAATAGCGTTTGTGCTCTCTATCATGCTTAAGAATAATTTCTTTACCTCATTATGCGAAAATCTGGTTCGGTAGAGATAAACATCTTCGTTCTTGTAATTCGTTCGCAGCCTTATAAGATCTCTCTCATCTGCCCAGATATATATCAACTGGTATTGTTTAAAAAGCCCTTTAAGCTCACCATAGGTCTGTCCCACTTCCGGCCTGATCTCTACAGATACGCAGAGGTATCGTCCATCAGAGAACCCGAAGCTTAAGAACGTATGCGCTACGGACTCGATGCCCCAGTAATTTACCAGCATATCTATGGACTGGATATCCTTAAGATCATAAGTGCGCGTCTCGTACTTTACATCGAAGTCATCTTTTGTGCGATAGTTGCAGTTGCGAACGTTGTACATGGTGAGCTTATCGCCTTGTATCTCGGCGTGCGGCATGGCAAGTTCAGGAGGAAAAACACCGCCTGCCTCCGGTTCGATAGAGCCAAACCACGCGACTATTACGCAGTAACCAAGTAGACTTATAAGAAATGCCGTGGCATGCTTTTTACTAAAAATGACAAAAGATATGATCGCCAATACATATGCTATCGCTATGATCATACGAAGAAAAGCATCCAGCGGAAGACAATAATAGAGCACACCCGCGCTCCACGCATGGAGCCCAATACCTAATACCGTAAGTGGTATAGCAAAAATACGCTTGATCAAAGTATCTCCTTTTAAAGCGCCTTGAGAATATCTTTTAGCTCTTCGGTATTAGGCATGGTATTTATATCATAAACCTTTGTGAAACGTATTA
>JAZFTF010000168.1:0-6097 GCA_036446495.1 Candidatus Omnitrophota bacterium
CTCAAGACCCTAAAATATAAATTTTCAAGCTCATCGTCGTTTAGATATTCGATCCTATCTTCCATACCATCCTGCTCGCGCACATAATAAATATTACCTTTGTCATCTAATCTTCTCTTTATCGATGGGACTGTCACCAAGATATCCTCATTATCTTCCAGTCTCTTTATCATATCCTCCAGCACCTCTTCTCTTGTAAGCTCAGCCTCTTCCACTCTTTTCGGCGCCGGTGTCTCTACTGCGGTTCCATTGGGTTTTACCTGAACCGGTCTCTTGGGAATGGTAACCGCTTTAGGCGCCGGTGGTACCGAAGGCATCGTAGGCTTAGACGATTCTATCCGTCTGGGTTCTGTGCGCCCTTCTTGGTCGGTGGTTGCTATATCTTTTTTCTGGAACCGCTTCATCATGCGTTTAAAAAATCCTTCGTACTCATCTTGGGCACAAGCCTCGCCTGCTAAGAATGCTGAAGTGGACAACAAAAGCGCAATCGCTATCAAAACCCTGCAAATATTATTCTTCATGCTCATCTCCTATTCTGCTACGGCCTCATCGTAAATATCTTCCTGGCTATTTCGGGATATTTAGCGATGAATTTAAGTTCGACATCTGTCAACGGTCTCTGTGTATGGACATTGGCATACCTTACCAATTCCAGGACCTTTGTGGCCTCTTTATTATCTTTAAACCTTATTTCCATTTTGTCATAAACATTCCTAAAACCTTTAATGCCGCTATATTCACCGGCCGTGATCTGTCTGCCCGTATCTATTATCTCGGGCTCGCCCCTGCCAAGCTCTTCAAAGTCGTAAAGCTCATAGTTTCGCCTGTCCTTTAAAGCACCGTCAGCGTGTATACCTGACTCGTGCGCGAACGCGTTAGAGCCTACGGCAACCTGGTTTATGGGAATAGGGACTCCAAACGCGTAAGAAGCGTACTGGGCAAGCTTCCATGTGTGGTGCAGCTTTATCCTTTCATCCAGCATATAGTTATCAGAGAATCCGCTTGAGTGCTTTATGGCCAGTATCACACTTGCAAGATCGGCGTTTCCCGCCCTCTCCCCCATGCCGTTTACGGTCGTATTGATATAAGCATCAACTCCGCTGTCTATGGCAGCCTTTGCCCCCGCTATACTGCAAGCGACCACCATCCCGAGATCGTTATGGCAGTGTATCTCTATAGGGATGTTTACGGCACTCGCCAGCGCCCTTATCCTATCGTATATAGTAAATGGGTCGTCATAGCCGAGCGTATCGCAGTATCTTATCCTATCGGCTCCATGATCCCTGGCAGCCTGGGCAAACTTTATCAGATACCGGTCATCGGTGCGCGAAGCATCTTCGGCATTGACGCCGATCGTCTTTACGCCCTTTTTTCTGGCAAGATCAACCGCCGATGTCATCATCTTCAGCACATCGTCCCTGTTCTTTCTTCCCTGGAATTTACCCCGCGTCATCTGCTCTGATGTGGATATCGATAGATTGAGATGCTGGACATTTGTGGCCTTGAGAGCCGTCTTTACATCATCCGTTATGGCCCTTATCCAGCCTTCCAGTATTATGGGCCTCAACACGCCCCTTTTAGCAAGCTCGAGATTGGCGTTTATATAGTTGGTCTCGTGGCGGGTGACGGGAAATCCAAACTCGCTCTGATAGACACCCATGTCGTTTAGATACATGTTCAGTATCGTCTTCTGCAATTTCGCCAGACCGAGTCGCGACGTCTGAACACCGTCTCTGTTTGTTACATCTATTATGTATATCCTATTACGTTTCTTCTTTACCATATTAACCTCTCTTCTCTTCTATGTACTTACAACTTTATCATGTTAACATCGTAAACGTTCTTTGCTTTCTTTATCTGGTCCAAGACCTGCTTCGGTACTTCGCAGTCAACATTCAGGACCGATATGGAATATTCGCCCGGCTTCTCTCTGCCGAAAGACATGGCTGCTATATTAATATTATTATCGCCAAGGATGGTCCCTATCTGTCCTATTATACCGGGGACATCCTTGTTGTATATTATGAGCATACAGCCCTCAGGAACGGTCTCTACGTAAAAGTCATTTATCTTTACTATCCTGGGGTCAGACTTTATAAATATAGTCCCCGCTACAGAGTTCGTCGCCTTGTCCGAGATCACTTTTACCCAGATAAGGCTGGCGAAGTCCTCTATGTCTCCGGCTTTTGATTCTATAACATTTATCCCGCGGTCCTTAGCTATAGAAGGAGCGTTTACATAGTTGACGGTCTCTTGGAGTATGGGCGTCAGTATACCCTTAAGTAAAGCAGCGGTCAGAGGCTCGACTTTTATATTGGAGACATCCCCAATATATCTGACCTCTACCTGCTTTATATGCCCCTTTATGATCTGCGCGTGAATGAGCCCGATCTTCTCCGCCAGATTTATATAAGGCTTTATCCTGTTAAATTCCTCCGGGCCTAGATTTGGCATATTGACGGCGTTGCGTATGCCCCTATCCAAGAGCGCGTCCTTCAATGTCTCAGCGACGTCTATTGCCACGTTGACCTGGGCCTCTTCGGTAGATGCTCCAAGATGAGGGGTCATTATCACATTATCTATTTTCATCAGCGGGTTGTCTTTAGGCGGTTCTTTCTCAAAGACATCCAGTGCCGCTCCAGCTACTTTTTTCGATTCAAGAGCTTTTAAGAGGGCTGCTTCATCTATTATACCTCCGCGCGCCGCGTTTATGATGCGTACGCCGCGCTTCATCATCTTAAACTCCTTCTCGCTTATCATATGTTTGGTCTTATCGGTGATAGGTGTATGGACCGTTATATAATCGGAGTTCTTTAATAGCTCTTCGAGGCTTACCGGATCAACTTTTATCTTCTTAGCCATCTCCTCAGATAAGTAAGGATCGTATGCTATAATGTTCATCTTAAATGAGTTGGCCCGGGAAGCGACCTCCGCCCCTATGCGGCCAAGGCCTATTATCCCCAACGTCTTTCCGTAAAGCTCCACACCCATGAACTTCTTCCTGTTCCAATTGCCCTCTTTCATGTCCTTATTCGCCTGTGGAATATTTCTCGACATAGCCATCAGAAGGCTCATCGCGTGCTCCGCCGTAGATATAGTATTGCCCGAAGGAGCGTTGACCACTATGATACCCTTCTTTGTCGCGGCCTCCAGGTCTATATTGTCCAGCCCCACTCCGGCTCTTCCTATGACCTTTAAATTGGAGGCGTCTATGATATCCTTCTTTAATTTCGTCTCGCTCCTTACCACTATCCCGTCGTAATCCTTTATGATCTTTTTGAGCTCTTCCGGAGGAATCTTTAACTTTACGTCTACGACAAAGCTCTTCTCGTCCTTTAATATCTTTACCCCTTCTTCTGCCAGGGGATCACTGATCAATATCTTGATAGCCATCGTCCTCTCCTAAGTTCAGCTTTCAGCCTTCAGCTTTCAGCTATCAGCGTTTAACCAAACTATATTTTTTTGCTGAAAGCTGACGACTGAAAGCTGAAGGCTGGATTTTGAAACTAGCATTCGGTTAACGATTCCTTCATTACTTTCACCATCCGCTCGACATCCTCTCTCTTTATTTCACCCATGTGGGCAACCCTGATGATCTTGCCCTTAAGATATCCTTGTCCGTTAGCCACGACTATGCCCCTCTTCTTTATTGCTCTTACGAGAAGTGACGAGTCTTTTTCCTCCGGGAGCTTGAGAGCGGTCAGGGCGTTCGACGGAGATTTTGAAAAGATCTCGAGCCCCAGCTCGAGCGCCGCGCTTCTGAGGGTATCCGCCATGGTCCGGCAATCCTTAAGGATATTGTCGATACCCGCGGAGTTTATCATCTCAAGCGCTCTTTTTAGGCCTATGGTCAAGGTGATCGCCGGAGTAAAAGGCGTATCGTCTGTCTCTTTGGATTTCTTATATTTTTTAAAATCATAGTAGTACTTAGGCAGTTTGGAGTCTTTGACCATATCCCACGCCTTCGGGCTTACGCTACAGAAAGATAGGCCGGGAGGCAGCATAAGCGCCTTTTGCGAACTGCCAACGGCTATATCGACACCCCACTTGTCCGTCTCCAGGTCGTCCGCGCCCAGCCCGCTTATAGCGTCTATCACGAGTATCGCTTCGGTATTCTTAACAATCTCTCCTAATACCTTTATATCATATACGGTAGCGGTTGATGTTTCACAGAGCTCAGTAAATACCGCCTTGACCTCCTTATTTTTTAGGAGGGCCTCTTTTATTATCCCGGGATCAGGAGCCGTACCCCACTCGATATCTATAGGTATACACTCTACGCCGTAAGCCTCGCATAGCTCGTAGTATCTCTCTCCGAATTTTCCTCCTCTTACGACTATAGCCTTATCGCCCGGGGAGAGCGTGTTAACAACACTCGCCTCCATGGCGCCTGTACCGCTTGAAGCGAAGACCAGACAGTCATTATCGGTTTTGAAGACCGTTTTTAGATCGTTGCTTACCTGTTTAAAGATCTCTCTGTACTCAGGCGTCCTGTGGTGTATTAACGGTTGCGCCATCATGCTCCTTATCTCTTCCGGAACCGGCGTAGGCCCCGGTGTCATCAATAACTTCTCTTTCATCTCCTGCCCCTCTTTGTCATAACAAGTTTTAATACTTCGTCCATATCCTTAACAAATAATAGATCCAAGTCTTTTCTTATGTTCTTAGGTACATCTATCAAGTCCTTTTCGTTATCTTTAGGCATTACCACTCTCTTTATACCGGCCCTGTGGGCTGCCAGGATCTTGGATTTTATCCCTCCTACCGGAAGGACCCTTCCCCTTAGCGTGATCTCCCCCGTCATGGCCGTGTCGCTCTTTACGGCTCTTCCTGTCAGGCTCGACACCATGGCTACGGCGATAGTAATACCGGCGGATGGGCCGTCCTTGGGTATGGCTCCTTCGGGGACATGTATATGTATATCTTTATTCTTATAAAAACCGTTCTTTATTCCCAACTTTTCCGAACGCGCTCTTATGTAACTCGATGCGGCCTGGGCCGATTCGCGCATGACCTCACCAAGCTTGCCGGTCAAGGTAAGCTTACCTGTCCCGAGCATAAGCGAGCTCTCCACAGACATGATATCGCCACCTGCTTCGGTCCATGCCAGACCCGTAGCTACACCTATACCATCTTTTTCCTCGCGCTTGGTCTCATTATACTGCACAGGGCCGAGATAATTATGGAGATTCCCTTGAGTTATCAAAATCTCTACTCCGTCGCCTTTGTCCACTACTTGACAGGCGACCTTTCTGCAGAGCTGAGCGATCCTTCTCTGAAGTTCTCTTACACCCGCTTCGTGAGTATAGGATTTTATTATCTTCATAAGGGCGTTGTTATTTATGTGAATATGTGACTCTTTAAGGCCGTTGGCCTTTATCTCTTTTGGTATCAAAAAGTTGATCGCGATCTTTATCTTCTCATACTCTGTATATCCCGGAAGCTTTACAAGCTCCATCCTATCGAAAAGCGGCGCCGGTATATTGTACTGTATGTTGCTCGTAGTTATAAATAGGCAATCGGAGAGATCGAAGGCCACTTCAAGATAATGGTCGCTAAAAGCGTTGTTCTGTTCCGGGTCCAAGACTTCCAGTAACGCGCTCGAAGGATCCCCTCGGAAGTCGACCGACATCTTATCTACCTCGTCTAATAGAAAGACCGGATTCCGCGACTTGGCCTTTCTCATGGACTGGATGATCCTTCCGGGTAGAGCGCCGATGTACGTCCTTCTATGCCCCCTTATCTCCGCCTCGTCTCTTATTCCGCCAAGCGAAACCCTGACAAAGCTCCTACCCAGCGACCGCGCTATAGATTTTGCAAGCGAGGTCTTTCCGACCCCGGGAGGCCCGACCAGACAAAGTATCGGTCCTTTCATGGAATTCGATAGCCTTCTAACAGCCAGATACTCTATGATCCTCTCTTTGGGCTTATCGAGCCCATAATGGTCTTCGTCTAACACCTTTTTAGCGTGTGCTATGTCAAGGTTGTCTTCTGTCTTGCTTGACCAGGGTATGCTGATAAGCCAGTCTATATAGTTTCTCGATACTGTCGCCTCAGGGGAGACGGGAAGCATCTTAGAGAGCTTGTCAAGTTCTCT
>JAZFTF010000169.1:0-2755 GCA_036446495.1 Candidatus Omnitrophota bacterium
CCTATTCTTTTAAACTATACGCTAAGCGCTGTACGCTATTCACGCTATACCATTTACCTAAACGCTGAACGCTGGGAGAGGAGTATTCAATGGCGATAAGTGGATTAGAGATCTATAAATTACTGCCAAAGACAAACTGTAAAGAGTGTGGATTCCCAACCTGCCTCGCTTTCGCCATGCAGATAGCAGCGAAGAAGGCATCGCTGGACAAGTGCCCGTATGTATCTGATGATTCAAAAGGCAAACTGGCGAGCGCATCGCGTCCGCCCATAAACCTGGTGACGATCGGTAGCGGTGATGAGAAACTGGAGATTGGCAATGAGACAGTAATGTTCAGGCACGAAGAGACCTTCTATCATCCGACCGGTATTGGCCTACTGGTCGAGGATACATCTTCAGAGAGCGAGCTTAAAACGAAGATAGAGAAAATAGATAAGCTGCGTTTCGAACGTGTCGGACAGAATATATCGATCGACCTTATCGCGATAAAGAATACCAGCAAGGACAAAGAGAAATTTTTGTCTGCGGTAAAGAAGGCTTCCGAAGCCTCTAAGCTCGGCCTGGTTCTTATAAGTGAATCGCCTGAAACCCTAAAGGCCGCATTAGAACTGACAAAAGAGAAAAGACCACTGATATACTCGGCGTCATCGGAGAACTTGGAGCAGATAGCCGCTATAGCTAAGGAGGCAGCGTGCCCAATAGTATTAAAGAGTGATTCGCTGGATGGGCTCTCTTCTTTGGCCCAGAAGGCGGCTTCTATGGGTATCAATGACGCTGTGTTGGACGCCACGCAAAAACCTTTGAGAAAAAAGATAGAGGAGCAGACATATATAAGGAGAATGGCCCTGAAGAAGGCCTATAGGCCTTTCGGGTATCCAACGATCACGTTTACCGAAAGCGAGGACCCTTTTGAAGAAGCTGCTGAAGCAGCCTCGCTAATAGCGAAGTATGCCGGGATAGTCATCATGAAACATGCCGAGAGCTGGAATGTGATGCCTCTTTTGACCGTAAGGCAGAATATATATACCGATCCACAAAAACCTCTACAGGTTGAGCCAAAGATTTATGAAGTAGGAAATGTGACCGCGGAGTCACCGGTATTGATCACAACAAATTTCTCCCTGACATATTATACGGTAGAGTCTGAGGTCGAGTCGAGCAAGGTACCGTCATATATAGTGAGCATCGATAGCGAGGGGATGTCGGTCCTGACTGCCTGGGCCGCTGACAAATTCACCACTGAAAAAATTGCGGCTACACTTAAAGATTCGGAACTCGAAAGCAAGATAAAGAACAAAGAACTCATATTGCCGGGATATGTCGCTGTAATGAGCGGAAAGCTCCAGGAAGAATCCGGATGGACCGTCAAGGTAGGTCCACGAGAAGCTTCTGGCATACCCTCATACTTGAAAGGACTTAAGAAATAGGTGGATAGATTCAAGGTAATATTCAAACCGGACAATAAGAAGATCCAGGTAAAAAAGGGAACGAGCCTCTTATCTGCCGCTGTCCAAGCCGGGATCTATATACATTCCAGCTGTGGAGGCGACGGTGTTTGCGGAAGGTGTAAAGTCATAATAAGAGAGGGCGATTTCAGAGCTGAGCCGACCGGGAGGATAAACCCCGATGAAAAATCAAAAGGATATGTTCTAGCGTGCCTGACATCTGTCCATGGCGACCTGGTCGTAGAGATACCGCCTGAATCAAGACTAGAGCTCGACGAAGCCACACAGGCAGAAGCCAAAGCGCTCAGGCTAAAGGGCCTCTTTACTCCCGCTGAAGAGGTCATTACTCAGAAAGGATTAAAAAAAGGGGCATTTGAGCACTCGCCGTTGGCTACAAAGGTATATTTGAAATTACCCAAGCCTAACTTAGACGATAAGATAAGTGACCTGGAAAGACTCTATCGGGAGATCAAAAAGACCAGGAGCGTAGGTATCATGCAGACCGGTCTTGTGAACATAAAGAGGCTAGGGAACCTCCTCAGAGAGAGTGATTGGAATATAACTGTCACCCTGGGGAAGCGGAATGAAACCACAGAGATAGTGCGCATCGAGCCGGGAGACACTTCTCGCAAGAACTACGGCGTGGCCTTCGACATCGGGACGACCACCATAACGGGGCAACTCATCGACATGAACACAAAGAAGGCCTTGAGCACAAAAGCCACATATAATAAACAGGTCCTATACGGCGACGATGTGATCACAAGGATAATATACGCCACAGAGGGCGGGGGCCTGGAACAACTCCACCACGTTGTCATAGATACGATGAATGACATGATACAGGGGTTCGCGAACGAACACAAGATCAACTTAAATGACATAAACGGCGTCACGTGCGCGGGAAATACCACGATGATACACCTCCTGCTGCGCGTGGACCCTACGCATATAAGGCGCGAGCCTTACGTGCCCACCGCAAACTTTGTCCCTGTCATCCGAGCCGCTGAGGCGGGCATCAAGGCCTCGCCCAGAGCACTTCTTTATTGTGTGCCTGGCGTAAGCACATACGTTGGGGGTGATATAACAGCAGGTATCCTGGCGTGCGGACTTAATGAGACAAAGAAGCTTACCCTACTTGTTGATGTAGGGACGAACGGAGAGATAGTAGTAGGCAATAGAGAGTGGCTTGCTGCCTGCTCAGCCAGCGCAGGGCCGGCTTTCGAGGGCAGCGGCCTCACATGTGGGATGAGGGCGCAAAGAGGAGCTATACAAGAAATAAAAATAGATCCTGATCTGAATGTAAAATT
>JAZFTF010000170.1:0-3607 GCA_036446495.1 Candidatus Omnitrophota bacterium
TATCTTGTTTTATATTCTCTATGTCGCTTCTCTGGAAGCCGAACCCCAGCCTGTCGAATTTTTCTCTGATAACATAGACAATAAGAGGGGAGACGGCATTGATAAATTGATTCCATGAATCAAGGTCATGTCGTATGCACCCCTCAATCAAGTCTTTTAAATGGTTTTTACGATCCTTCTCTTTATGCATAGGCGTGATGATAAATGTAACATCGCCGCCGCGGCAGTTCAACTTTTAAAACAACATATTGAGATTATTAACTAATGAGTGCGGGTAGAGTTAGAAGGAGATTTTCTATGGCTTATCTACTTGGGCTGGACCCAGATAAAGTAATAGGGAGATTCTTTTGAGTGTTTGAGTTTTTTGCCTTGTAAAATACATTGTAATACCGAAGGGGACTTAGCTCTAAATGTATCTATTAGTTTAAGGTTGTTCTCTTTTATCATCTCTGTAAAGTCTTCAGGCTTGGTCGCTCGTCCGTTCTCTTGGAGAAGGATAGACCCATTAGATTTTAAGTGCTTGCGGATGCCTTTGTAAAACCTCTTATGTATTTCCAGGCCCAGATCGAACTTCTTTATATCTTTCTTGTCCGCCGTCCCTTCTTCATGTTTGGCGTCTTCGAGTGTTGCCCAGTGAGGGGGGTTGCTTACTACGAGGTCCCATTTTTCATCCTGGGGGATAGAGTCAAGGCAGTCGGATAAGTATACCGAGACCCTATCCTGTAAGTTATTCTTTTTGATGGTATCTTCGCAGGCCTTGCATGCTTCAGGGTTGATATCGGCGAGCGTCAATCTGTCGCATAGGCCATTGGCCAGAAGAGAGAAGCCTATAAATCCTGGACCGGCGCAGAGTTCAAAGACGTGACCTATCTTGCCGAATTTCTCTTTTACCACTTGGAGATACTCTTGCCCAAAGCCCATGCCACCGCCGTCAAGACGGGGCACATAATTTACTTCGATATCCTTATATTTTACGCTCATATAATCCATGGTTTCTAGATGATAGCATAATAGGTACACCCGAGTCAAGTGTGTGACGCTAACTCATATGGGGACATTTTACTTAATAGGTGATGGGGTCGCTTTACTTGTATATCAATAATTATTACTAAGTAAAACGACCCCATATGAGTAAAGTGCCCCCATCAATTGAAGGGAAATGGATTGACTGGGGAGGGATTATCGGATATAATCAACATCACTTACGAGGTTAAATATGGTTATATTAGGCATAGGGACGCCATTTTCTCACGATCCGTCAGCGTCGCTCCTTATCGACGGAAAGATAGTTGCGCTCTGTGACGAAGAGAGGATCATTAGGCAGAAGCATGCCATGGAGAAGCGCCCAGTAAACGCGATAAAGTTTTGCCTGTCTAAGGCCGGCATAAAACCGGAAGACGTGGATGTGGTGGCTTACCCATGGTCTTTCAATGCCTACCAGGCCAAGAAGTGGGAGTTCGTAAAGCGCTGCTGGAAGACGAGGCCGGCTCACGCGTACAAGTTTATCTTGAGAGCCAATAGATTTCGAAAAGACAAGGTCGACAAGCTCAACAAGACCCTGATAGAATCCGGCATAGACCCGTCAAAGGTAAAGATACAATTCGTGGAGCATCACATGGCCCACGCCTCAAGTGCGTATCACCTCTCAGGTTTTAAGGACGCGGCGATCATGTCCATAGATGGGGCCGGAGAATTTACATCCACCTTGTTCGCTTATGGAATAGATGGCGAGATAAGAAAGATAAAAGAGATCATATATCCGGATTCGCTCGGGATGTTCTACGCCACCATGACAGAGTATCTGGGCTTCGAGGCGAACGATGGCGAGTATAAGGTCATGGGTATGGCCCCTTATGGGGACCCGAAAAAAATAGACTTTTCCCATTTTGTCAAATACGACAAGCATTCTTTTACTATAGATGACCACTTTGTGTGCGCCAGATTGGCACATAGAGTCCGCCCGGATAGGATGTATTCGACTAAGTTTGTAGAGAACTGGGGGCCTCCGAGATCGGGCGATGGCTTATCTGAACCATATATCCATATCGCCGCGAAGACGCAACAGACTCTGGAAGATATAGTAGTGACCCTTATGGAATCTCACTTAGGTAGTGTCTTAAGAAGTAACGGCGGCAGGCTATGCTTTGCCGGAGGGTGCGCCCTTAATGTGAAACTGAACAAGAAGCTTATAGAGCATCCCATGGTAAAAGAGCTCTTTGTCCAGCCGGCATCGAATGATTCAGGCACCTCTCTAGGTGCGGCGACATATGCCGCTCATTCTTTGGGAGAGGAAATCGAGCCTATGAAGCATGTTTATTACGGCCCTTCATATACGAATGCTCAAATAAAAGAGGTCTTGGATCGCTTCAAGATAAAGCACGAGAAATGCCCTGATGTAGCTGAGAAGGTAAGCGGACTCTTGGCAGATGGAAATATAGTAGCGTGGTTCCAGGGAGCAATGGAATTTGGTCCGCGCGCCCTAGGCAACCGTTCTATACTAGGCAATCCTACAATAAAGGGCACGGCTGATGAGATAAACTCCAGGATCAAATTCAGGGAGAATTGGAGGCCTTTCTGCCCGTCTATTCTTCTGGAATTCGCGGACCAGATCGTAACGACGCGCCATCCGTCGCCTTACATGACATTCTCTTTTACGGTCAGGGATGAATGGATACCCAGGATACCCGAGGTGGTCCATGTAGATAAGTCGGCCCGTCCGCAATTTGTCGACAAAGAGACGAATCCACTATTCTATAACCTCATAAAAGCATTCCAGAATAAGACAGGGGTCCCTGTAGTCATTAATACTTCCCTAAACAGACGCGGAGAGCCGATAGTCTGCAGCCCTGAAGACGCTATACATATGTTCTTTAATTGCGGCCTTGAATACATGGCGATAGGCGATTACTTGATCGAGAAATAGCACAACTCCTTACAAATCGTATAGATAGAACCTATTGTTAATTCTTAAAAAAGCTAGATATTACGCTTGACCATAATAAGGTATTAGGGTATACTAGTAGTGCAATTGGGGATGTTATGTACATGGTATTTTTTTTGACTATAAGATTAGGAGTTTTAATAAGTCCTTAGTTATAAGAGAGTTCTGGGTAAAAAGCATTAAAGGCGCACTTCAAAAGGCGACAGGGAAGATAAAGATGCGAAATTGGGGATCTAGAACAGACATGATATATAGCCAGACCGTTCGCTATCAAAATGATACGAGGAGGGGTTTGAAAAAACCTGAACGGGCTGGCTTCTTTTATTTAAAAGTGCCAATATTTTTAACGATATTGGCGCTTTTATTTAATGTTGTTATGCCTATTGATCTGGCCTGGGCTTTAAAAACAGATACCATGCCATCCCCAATTGGTGAGGAATTATCTGTCGGTCCGGGCCAGTCTTCTTTTGTAGGCCCATCGGATATACACATACCGCCCGCGTTCGGAATGGTAAAAGAGCGGTTCCAGCAGGATGTGGACCCCAAAGGCTTTATCGTGCACGTGCAGGACCTCCACACCCACTATGAAGCTCATACAAATATCGCCAGGATAATAGAGCGCATGGTGAAGAAGCACGGGATAAACGTGATCCTCTGCGAAGCTAA
>JAZFTF010000171.1:0-6954 GCA_036446495.1 Candidatus Omnitrophota bacterium
TAGACTCACAGGAGGGGTTGAGCAGAGCGACACGAGTTAAAAGGGATCGTATTGAAAAGAAGGCGCTCTCCTATCATATACGTGTAAGAAAAGGTTATAAGACAATAGCAAAAAAAGAACCGCGTAGAGTTAGATTGATATGTACAAGGGAGAGCAAGGACGAGACACACCAATTGATCAAAAAAGAGGTATTTAGTGTCATTGAAAGATATAAGGTTTCAAGATAGGGCTATAGATTTTTTAAAAGCGTCCATGGAAGGAGATAAGCTATCCAGCAGCCTTCTCTTCTTTGGGCCCGATTCCGTAGGAAAGAGCACTACTGCACTCATGGTGGCCAAGGCCTTAAATTGCCGCACGGGGGGGAGTCCCTCTTACTCGTGTGATAGGTGCACGTCATGCAGAAAGATAGAAGGTAGAAACCACCCCGATGTCCACTGGATACACCCGGAGGGCGCAGGCAACAAGATAAGGATAGAGAGGATAAGGATATTAAAAAATGATATAGTACTTAAGCCTTTCGAGGGGGCCGCCAAGTTTTTTATTATAGAAGACGCCCACCTTCTCACGGACGCGGCCGCCAACAGCCTGCTCAAGATCCTTGAGGAACCTCCGAGGGATTCCTATATCATACTTATTGCTGACGACCTCTATAAGATATTTTTCACGATCAGGTCACGCTGCCAGTGGGTACTTTTTTCACAGGCCCCACTCGACGCATTGAAGAATTTCTTGGTAAAAGAGCATAATGTCCCGGAGAAGGAGGCGCACTTTTTGTCCCATCTCTCAAGGGGCAGGATAGGCAAGGCCCTTGAGATGAAGGCAGCGGGATCTCTCGAGCGGAAGAACGAGATCGTCGACAGGTTCACTCAGGAGAATATAATCTTTCATGAAGACCCGCTCTTCTTCGATAAAAGAAGAGAAGAGATACTTGATATAATGGATGTCCTTATCAACTGGTACAGGGATATATTCATCTTAAACAATAACGGTGACCGGTCTTTAATTGTGAATGCCGATAGAACTGAGGATTTGGAATTGATATCGCGATCGCTCTCTGCCGAGAGCGTAAGCGATACCTTGCGCGAAGTCATACAGGCTCGAACCGATATAGCCGGGAATGTCAACCCGAAGCTTGTATTGTCGAGTCTCGTAAGTAATATGGAAAAATAAAAAGCCACGGTTTACGGTGCGCGGTTTGCGCTAACCGCTAACCGAAAACCGCAAACCGCATACAATTGCTTAGAGGTATTACATGATAGAAGTCGTACAGGTAAAATTGAGAGAGTCCGGAAAGACAGACTACTATGCCACTTCCGGCATGAAGTTCGAAGTCGGGAAATACGTGATAATAGAAGCGGACAGGGGGCTTGAGTATGGCGAGGTTGTCTCTGTGTCCGAGACCATTCTTGATAAGAGTATTACAAAACCCCTTTTGAAGGTGATAAGGAAGGCGACACAAGGCGACCTCTACCAGATAGAGAAGAACAAAAAGAGGATAGAGGATATAATATTGACCTGCGAGAAGAAGATAAAAGAGCGCAAGCTCAACATGAAGCTTATCGACGCGGAGTACTCGTTCGATAGGTCCAAGATAATCTTCTACTTTACGGCCGACGATAGAGTAGATTTTAGAGAGCTTGTCAAAGACCTGGCCAAGATATTCAAGGCCCGTATAGAGCTTAAGCAGATAGGCGTAAGGGACGAAGCGAAGATCATCGATGGTTACGGGTCGTGTGGAAGGAGGCTCTGCTGCGCCAAATTCATAAAGAACTTCGAGCCTGTTACCATAAAGATGGCGAAAGATCAGAATCTGCCGCTCAACCCCGCCAAGATATCAGGGTGCTGCGGAAGGCTCATGTGCTGTCTCTCATACGAATGGGAGACTTACAAACAGCTGATGAAGGGCGTTCCTAAAGAAGGAGAGTCTGTAAAGACGAAGCAGGGAAAAGGCAAGGTTATATCGGTCAACGCCCTGCGCAGGGAAGTACTTGTAGAGCTCGATGACGGGAGGCAGATAAAGGTAGTTTATGAAGAGAAGAGATAAGAGATTCTATATCACAACCCCTCTGTATTATGTAAACGCGGCCCCGCACATTGGCCATTCGTATACCCAGATAGCCACCGACGCTCTTGCGAGATTCCACAAGCTCTTGGGCGAGGATGTCTTTTTCATGACCGGGACCGACGAACACGGAGAGAAGATAGAGAAGGCCACCATAGACGGGGGTTTTACCGCGGGGCAGGAGAAAGAGTTTGTGGACAGCATAGTCCCTAAGTTCAAAAAACTCTGGGAAGACCTGAATATAGAGTATGACTACTTCATAAGGACGACAGACGATTATCACGAAAAGACGGTCCAGGCTCTCCTGATGACGCTTTATGAGAAGAAGGACATCTACAAGGGTGAATACGACGGATGGTTCTGCATACCCTGTGAGATGTTCTGGTCAGATACACAGTCTGAGGACGGCAACTGCCCGGACTGCAAGAGAAAACTCGAAAAGATAAAGGAACTCAACTACTTTTTCAAGATATCAAAGTATCAAAAATGGCTCATAAATTATATTGAGAGTAACCCACAGTTCATATTGCCTGATTATAGGAAGAACGAGGTGCTATCATTCCTAAAGAACAACGAGCTCAACGACCTCTGCATCTCAAGGTCAAAGAAGAGGCTGAGATGGGGCATAGAGCTGCCTTTTGATAAAGAGTATATCACCTATGTCTGGGTAGACGCTTTGATAAATTATATAAGCGGTATAGGATTCTTAAACGAAAAGGACCGCTTCGAGAACCTCTGGCCCGCAGATCTACATATAATAGGAAAGGATATATTGAGGCACCATGCAGTATACTGGCCTATAATACTCCACGCTGCCGATATTGAGCTCCCGCGGACAATATTTGCCCATGGCTGGTGGACAGTAAAGGGCAGCAAGATGTCTAAATCTAAAGGCAATATTGTCGACCCATATTACATAATAGGCAAGTATGGTGTAGACCCTTACAGGTATTTTCTCTTAAGAGAAGTACCGTTCGGGCTCGACGGCGGTTTTAGTGAAGACGCCCTCATAGGCCGGTTCAACGCTGATCTGGCCAACGATCTGGGTAACCTCCTCAACAGGACCCTTACGATGGTGGAGAAGTACTTTGCCGGAAGGGCGCCGGGAGTAGACATAAAGGCCGGCAACCCTGATTTTGAAAAGAACGCTGCTATGATGGCGAAGACGCTCGAAAGCTCCATGAAGGTGTTAAATTTCAGTGAAGCCTTGAGCGCGATATGGGAATTTGTGAACAAGGCAAACAAGTCCATAGAGGTCAGGGCACCGTGGAAGATCTCCAAAGAGGGCAAGATAGAAGAGCTCAGAGGATTTATATATGAACTGATGGAGGCGCTGCGGGTCGTGACGATCGCTGTCTACCCCTTTATGCCCCAGACTGCCGAGAAGATGTGGAGCCAGTTGGGTCTTGAGGGCCTCGGAAAAGTATCTTTTGACCAGATAAAGAAATATGGTATTATCACCCCGGGCACCGTTATAAATAAAGGCGCGCCCTTATTTCCCCGCATCAAACAATGACCCTAATAGATACCCACTGCCATCTAGATTTTTCTGATTTCGACAGCGACAGAAGCCAGGTAATAGAGCGGGCCAAAAGCGTCGGTGTCGGCTACATAATAAATATAGGAAGTTCCGTAGAGGCGAGCAAAAGATCTGTTGAGATCTCAGAAGCGCACGATAATATCTACTCCAGCGTTGGCATCCATCCGCACTACGCCAAGGATGTAAAAGGGGCGATCCCGCAAGGGTTTAAGGAACTGTTAAAGAGAGATAAGGTGGTAGCTCTCGGCGAGACAGGCCTTGATTACTACAGGAACCTTTCGCCCAAGAAAGAACAGAAAGCCCTATTTACGGAGTTTATAAAGCTCTCTAATGAGAAGGGCCTCCCCATTGTTATCCACTCTAGAGAAGCCCATGAAGATACCCTCAAACTGCTTAAAGCTTCAAGCGACGGCGCAGTAAAAGGGGTGATGCACTGCTTTTCCGGGACCGAAGAGTATCTTAATGAATATTTAGCTCTCGGTCTATATGTCTCATTTACATGCAGCCTCACGTTTAAGAACGCTGATAAGTCAAGGCTTCTCGCCAAGAAGGTCCCGCCCGAGAGGCTCTTGCTCGAGACCGATGCTCCCTATATGGCACCACAGGAGTTTAGAGGCAAGAGGAACGAGCCTTCATATCTTCCTTATCTGGCAAAAGAGTTAAAGAAGATCCACGGCTTTACAGAAGAGGATATAGCGAGGATCACGACGCATAACGCCAAGGTTCTTTTTGGGCTGCCTATAGAAGAAGAGGCCAAGATCGTATATCCTATCAGGAAGGCTCTCTATATAAATATCACGAACAGATGCACGAATGACTGCGATTTCTGTGTGAGGGCGTCAAGAGATTTTGTCAAGGGGCACAACCTGAAGCTCGAAAAAGAGCCCACCGTACCTGAGATCATGAAGGCAATGGGTGATTTCTCGGGCTACAGAGAGGTAGTATTTTGCGGTTATGGCGAGCCTACACTTAGGTTGGATGAAGTAAAAGAGATCGCGAGATCGGTAAAGGATAAGGGCCTTCGGACAAGGATGGTTACCAACGGAGAAGGTGATCTCATACACAAAAGACCGATAGCCAAAGAGCTCTTCGGACTTATCGATAAGGTCTCTATAAGCTTCAATGTTGACACCAGCAAGAGGTACGACGAGATCTGTAAGAGTGAATTTGGCAATGGGGTCTTCGATAAGATAAAAGAGTTCGCGAGAGAGTGCAAGGCCTGCGGCATAGAGGTAGAGGCGACCTTTCTCAATTTACCCGGAGTGGACATTAAGAGCTGCGAGAGGATAGCGACCGAGGAGCTCAAGGTGAATTTCAGGATGAGAAGCTTAAACGTGGTGGGGTAGAGATGCGCAAGATAAGGTTCAAAAAATTGGCAGACGGATTTAAAAAGTTTATCAAGAAAGAGCCTTTTTATGTGGGGCTCCTGGCGTTTATAATCTTTATGCATCTATTAACGCTCATCCCTTCTTCCAAGAGAGATACTATCAGGAATATGCCCAAGAGGGTGACCAAGGCCGAAGAGCTCATAGAGAGCAGGGCCCGGATAGAGAGGTCTATAATACAGGATCCGAGAAAGGCGACCATAGTATCGATCGTTGTCACGCTTTTGGTGCTGGCACTCTTCGCGGGGTTCATATTGGATTTTGTCATACTTATGCTTAAGTCTGGTAAGAGAAAGATCCTGGAGCGTACTTATAAAACTCCTAGGGTGAAGTGGGATCTATGGGACGCGGTCAAGGTGCTTATTCTATTCTTCTCATTCGCTTATATCTTTGCTATATTCATGGTCCTTGTCTTGCCGCTTTTTCCCAAAGGCAGCGCGACCAATAGGATAGTAGCCATATTGAATACGACCATACTCGATCTTGTAGGTATAGGCTGTGTATTCTATTTTGTCATATACCGCTACAAGCATAAGATAAAGGATCTTGGGTTGTCGATGAAGAATATTTTTAAGAATATCTTCTACGGTTTTTTTGGTTATCTGGCGGCGCTGCCTATACTCTTTATTACGTTGCTCGTGGCGGCACTTATCCTCGATCTCCTTAATCATGCCCCTCAACCCCAGCCTGTATTTGACTTATTCCTGGAAGAGGAGAAGATGCCTGTGCTGGTATGCCTGTCTATCCTTGTAGCTATAATCGGGCCCATACTCGAAGAGATATTCTTCAGAGGTTTCTTGTATACGGCTATCAAGAGAGAGACGGGTATTAAATGGGCGATACTCATAAGCGCCTTTATATTCGCATTCCTGCACGCACATCTGGCGGGGTTTTTCCCCATAATGATCCTGGGTATATTCCTGGCCTATATGTATGAGAAGACCGGCAGCCTTATAGCTTCGATGACGGTGCACATAACGCACAATCTTATAATGGTATTCCTGATGTTACTGGTGAAAGGGTTGAGTTTTTGATATGAGGACCAAGGTTTCTATAATCAAATGTGATACTTACGATTCTGTACGGCTTAAAGAATCCATCGAGAACTCTCTCGAGCTTATCGGTGGCATAGGACGCTTTGTAAAGCGTTCAGATAAAGTGCTTATAAAACCCAACCTTCTCTCCGCGAGGCTCCCCGAAGAGGCTGTAGACACTCATCCGGAATTTGTAAGGGCCGTAATAAGGATAGTCAAAGAGGCGGGAGGCATCCCGTCTATAGGAGATTCTCCGGGAAGTTTCTTTACCGTCAAGTCTGTCAATCAGGTCTTTGAGCAGTCGGGGATGAAAGGGGTCGCGGATGATGAGGGCGTGGATCTTGAGATCTTCAACGAGGCGATCCATATAAACGGATACCCGATAGCCAGGGCGATAAAAGAGTTTGATGTCGTGATAAACCTGCCGAAGCTCAAGACACACTCCCTGGCCATTCTTACGGGAGCGGTCAAAAATATGTACGGGTTTGTGCCGGGCTTAAGCAAGGTGCAGTATCATAAAGCAGCCCCTAATATAAACGAGTTCTCAAAGATCATAGCAGATATATTCAAGATAACGAGACCCGATCTATCTATCATGGATGGAGTGGTTGGCATGGACGGAGACGGCCCAGCCGCGGGCCGTGTGCGCAAGATCGGCTATATAGTGGCAAGCTCCGATGCGGTAAGCCTCGACGCTGTATTTTCTGAGATGGCAGGCGTCCCATATTCTAAGAACAAGGTCTTGATGGCTGTAACAGAAAGAGGGTTGGGGAAGGGAAAGCTTGAAGATATAGAAGTGCTGGGTGAGGATTTGAATGTTTCGCGTATCGACGACTTTAAGCTCCCAAAGACAGCGCTCCCGTATAGAGCGCCAAGCTTTATCGCTAAATATATAGCTAGGATAATATATTTTTGCCCATTTATCAATAAAGA
>JAZFTF010000172.1:0-7943 GCA_036446495.1 Candidatus Omnitrophota bacterium
TTGAAGCTAGATTCGGTCAGGCGGGAAGTAAAGAAAAAAGTAGAGCCATACTTAAAGAGGTTGCTTGAGATCCACGGGGATAATATTGTTTCTATAGTGCTATATGGAAGCGCGACAGGGGAAGATTTTTCACCCAAGAGCTCTGATGTGAACCTTTTGGTTGTCTTTAAGGAACTTGATTTTCCACAGTTAAACAAGTCTCTAAAGCTCATATCCAGCGGTATACAAAAGAAGATCGCCGCTCCTTTGTTTTTATCCGTCACTCATATAGAAACATCCAAAGACGTATTTCCCATAGAATTTTTAGAGATCCAGGATAATAACATAGTCTTATACGGTGAGGATCTATTTAAAGATATGCAGATAGAGCAAAGGCATATTAGGCTCTTTTGCGAGCAGCAGTTAAAAGGAAAGCTTATTCGCTTACGCCAGGCATATATGGAGGTAGGCCTCAAGAAGAAAGGCATCGAGGCCCTGATGAAAGAATCTCTGTACGGGCTCATGCCTATTTTTAGGGCCTTGCTACGTCTTAGACGGCTTGAGCCTTTAGTGGAGAAAGAACGCATTCTTGGTCAACTCGCGGATCTATTTTGCCTGGATAGAGAGGTCTTCATAACCATCTTAAAGGATAAGAAGAATGATGAAAAAATAGCGGGCGAGGATGTAGCTGTCTATTTCGAAAAGTTTATAGGTGAGATCAAAAAGCTGGCTATAGCCGTAGACCAAATATGAAAAAGAACATCATTTTATTTATAATAGCTGCCGCGCTCCTGCAAGCCCTAAGTCTTAACAGTTACGCTGAGGAGCCTGTATATCCTGACTATATAGGCTATGTCAACGACTATGCCGGCGTTTTGACTAATGAGAATAAGCATTCTCTTACGGCTTTGGCCGGTGACCTGGAAAGAAAGACCTCTGCCCAGATGGCCATAGCGATCATAGATACCACGCAGCCTCTGGATATTGAGAGCTATGCGGTGAGGCTTTTTGAAAAATGGGGCATAGGCGCGAGGGGAAAGGATAACGGCGTCCTGCTTTTAGTCGCTCTTCGCGATAGAAAGATGAGGATAGAGGTCGGCTATGGATTAGAAGGGGCGATCCCGGATGCGCTGGCAAAGATCATCATCACTAATTATATTACACCGCCTTTTAAAGCAGGTGATCTTAACGCCGGAATCGCTAATGGGGCTGTTGGCATAGCCAAATTGGTGGCCAAGGAATATGATGTAGAACTTTCTGAATTTGGGGATCTGCCGTCAGGCGTTCCTCTGCCGCAAGAACCGACCCCTTTGCAATCCGCCTTGCAGCTTATATTTTCTATAATAATGATCGTAGTATTTTTGAGTTTTAGGATGGGTTTTTTCTGGCTTATGTTGATGCCCGGGACTCATCGCAGAAGAGGCGGGTATTGGCACGGCGGCGGTTATGGGGGAAATTCAGGCGGGTTTAGCGGTGGTTTCGGAGGTTTCGGCGGCGGTCTTTCCGGCGGTGGTGGGGCATCGGGAGGCTGGTAGCCGGCAATATGGAGGGATAAGATGAAGAAGATATGGATAGTTCTAATTGTTGTAGTAGTGGTGATCCTGATGGCCGGCAGTTGGCTCTTGAGGGGGCTCAATACCCCGGTATTGCTGGATGAGCAGGTAAATTCAGGTTGGGCCCAGGTAGAAAATCAACTCCAGAGGAGAAATGATCTAATACCCAATCTCGTAAATACTGTAAAAGGATACGCGTCCCATGAGCAAGGGACCTTTACCAAGATAACCGAATTAAGGAGCCAGTGGGGAAAGGCCCAGACACCAAATGAAAAGATGGGTATCGCCAATCAGATGGGAAGCGCTTTATCGAAGCTGCTCTTGGTGGTTGAAAACTACCCGGAGCTAAAGGCCAATCAAAACTTTTTGTCTCTCCAGGCTCAACTTGAAGGAACGGAGAATAGGATTGCCGTGGAACGAATGAGGTATAATAATGCCGTCAAGGCGTTTAATGCTTATCGACGCACTATTTTCGGGGGTCTATTCTGCAATTTAAGGGGCCTTCAAGAACCACGCGTATATTTTGAGATTGCCGAAGGGGCGAAAGCGGTCCCTGCAGTAAAATTTTAAAAGAGGCACCCAAAATAAGGTTATCGCATAATAGCCCTTCTGTTAGTGACGCTATACCCAAAAATAAAGAGGGAGTTTAGAGGTCTAAATATATGTGTGAGTTCTGCATAAAACATGGCGAAGGTAAGAAATGGTATCTCAACGTAAAAAATTATAGCGAAGACCTTGTGAGTGATATCGAAAGAAGAGAATATGTTAAAGATTTTTTTCACGGTGCTGAAAGGGGTTACAAAAAATACTTCAATATCCTTAAAAGCTTGCCATTAAACGTGCCTATAATAGGCCCTTCATTAAAAGCGCTCTTAAGGCACAGATTTGTCAATATGCATTGGGGGCAGGTGCTTCCGATCGAAGAGGTTGAAAAAGTATTATCAATAACGAGCACTATTGTTAGGATTCCTTGTGCCTGCCGCAAGATCACATCCGGAAAAGAGCATCGGACATGTTTTGTGGTCACCTTAAAGCCGGAATTCATTGAGCTGGTGGATCAGTCTTTTTTCGGAGGCCCGGATGTCGCCAAATTTGAAAGAGTAGATAAGCAAAGGGCCTTGAATTTGATGAAGGAGCAGGAGAGCAAGGGATCGTTTCATACTGTTTGGACGTTTAAGACACCATTTATAGGCGCTATATGCAATTGCGATGATGTCGGGTGTATTGCGATGAAGCTGTATAAAGAAGTAATGCCAAATTTTTTTAAAGCCGAATACATTATCAAGCTGGACAAGGACGAATGCAATGGTTGTAAAGCATGCATCAAGCTATGCCCATTCCAGGCATTAGAATATGATGCCGTTAATAAAAAAGCCAAGGTCGATTATAAAAAATGTACCGGGTGTGGAATATGTAGGTCGGTATGCAAAAAGAACGCGATAACCTTACATGAACGCCTCTCTGTGCCAGAAGCAGCGCATTTATGGTAGTAAACGAAACAGTCTAGACCCATAACTATATCTTGTAAAACCCTGTATGAGATAATATAATATGAGAGCAAAAGGAGCTGTGCACGACCATGAAAGTTGTATTCATATTCCCGGGGATAGCTGAAACAGGTTTTAATAAGTCTGGCCAACCTATAGAATATTGCTGGTTACACCAGGGGCTTTGCACTATTAGCGCCTCTACAAAGGCAAAAGGCCACAGCGTGGAGCTTATAGATCTAAGGGAGCTTTCCGGATGGGACGAGGTAAGAGCGAAGATCAAGGAGCTCAGCCCGGATGTGATTGGCATTACCGTCATGGATGTCGATAAGGACTTTGCTATAGAATCCGCCAAGATAGCCAAATCTTGCGACAGCAGAATCAAGGTGGTCATAGGTGGACCATACGCCTCACTTGTTCCTAAAGAGGCATCGTCCTTCTCTTCCATAGACCATGTGATCGTGGGGGAGGGCGAGATAAGCTTTACGAAGCTTCTTGATGACATAGAGAAGGGCAGGCCCTCAGAGAAGGTAATAATGGGTGAGCCCCCGGACTTAGACAAACTCCCCTTTGCCGACAGAGAACTTTTTCATTTTCAAGAACAACCTCTGGAAAGGTTTCTTCAGTTGCCGTTCGTGACGCTGATAGCGGGCAGGGGATGTGGCCATGATTGCAGCTATTGCCAGCCTGCCGAGAGGATGATATTCGGAAATAGGATAAGGCGCAGGAGCGTGGCGAATACCATCGAAGAGCTGAAGATCCTCAGGGATAAGTATGATTTTCAGAGCATACTGTTTAATGACGATTCGTTTACTCAAAATAGGAAGTGGATATTTGAATTCTGTGAAGAGTATATAAAGAATAAATTCAGGAAGCCTTTTATCTGCCAGAGCCGCGCGGATATTATAGTAAAGAACGAAGATATGGTGCGCCTTATGAAGCGCGCCGGGCTGTGCATGTTCATCATAGGCTTTGAGAGCGGTAACCAGCGTATCCTGGATTTCCTGAGGAAGCGGACGACCGTGGAGACGAACCTCAAGGCCGCGAAGCTATGCAGGAAGATTGGCGTGCGCATCTGGGCAAATTATATGCTCGGTATACCCACAGAGACGAAAGAAGAAGTGATGGATACGGTGAATATGATATTGAAGATCAGGCCTTACAGGCCCAGCCCCACGTTTTTCTCGCCGCATCCCGGCACCGATTTATTCGATTTCTGCAACGAACACAACCTGTCGATCGTAGAAAGATCGGTAGATTATTTGAGGTCTTCCAGTAAACCCAAGGTCAAAAATATCGATTACGATTTTATACAACAAGCTATCAAAATGTCCAAAAAGAGATTTCTAGATGTAAGGCTGGCAAGAAAGATAGATTTTATCAGAGAGCAGCGGATCAAGCAGCCGCTAAGAAAATTTTGCACATCTCTAAAACTTCAATAGCTCTAACTCAGGAAAAGTTGTAGCTTATATCTAGACTGTTTTTGACGTAACCCGCCAAACCACAACATAATACATCATTTACATCTATTATTTAAATTAGGGGGTTTCCACAAAGTGCCACACTTGAATACTGTAGGGTGGTACCTGGCAAGATAGCTCCAATTTATGAGCATATAGCCGGGCGAAGGGTTGACTTTTTTATGAAAAACAGGCATACTTAGTGTAGGTAAATGGAGGGAAACGTAGCGAAAGCCATTCAGGCCTACAACCTATGAAAAACAGCCCATACTGATGGGCTTTTTTCATTTACCTCTTGACATTGTATCTCAAATATGACATTATACTTACAACCGAATAGCAAATGGGGACGACCTAAATAGGACACCCAATTGATTAGGGTGATATTAAGGTATGTCCCGATTTTTTTTACCTAAAAAGTAGCACATAAAAAAAGGGTTTAGTAAAATGCCAAGGACGATAGAACTCAGCAAAGTACGAAATATAGGCATAATGGCGCATATAGACGCCGGCAAGACAACTTTGACTGAGAGAATACTGTACTATACCGGACGTTCTCACAAGATGGGGGAGGTCCATGATGGTAAAGCCAAGATGGACTGGATGAAACAGGAGCAGGAGAGGGGTATTACTATTACGTCAGCCGCTACTACGTGCCACTGGAATAATCACAGGATACACATAATAGATACACCGGGCCACGTGGATTTTACAGTGGAGGTGGAGCGCAGCCTGCGCGTACTTGACGGGGCAGTGGCTATATTCTGCGCGGTCGGAGGCGTGGAGCCGCAGTCTGAGGCCGTGTGGCGGCAGTCTGATAAATACAATGTTCCCAAGCTCGCTTTTATAAACAAGATGGACCGCGTGGGAGCCGATTTCTTTGGCGTAATGAAGAATATTGAAGATGACCTGGGTACGAATGTCATGCCGCTTCAGATACCCATAGGGGCAGAGGTGGATTTTCGAGGTGTAATAGATCTCATGGAGATGAAGGCCTATATATATTCAGATGACGCTTCTCTCGGAAAGAATTTCCAAGTAGAAGATATCCCTCAAGAGTACTTAGAGATCGCCAAGAAGTACCGTCATATCATGGTAGAGAAGGCTGTAGAGCTAGATGATACGCTAATGGAGAAGTACCTTGAGGGTGAAGAGTCGATCACATCTGAAGAGCTCATGCGTGTGATGCGAAAGGGTACCATAGATAACAAGGTAGTCCCGCTTCTCTGCGGCTCGGCCTTTAAGAATAAAGGCGTACAAAAACTTCTCGATGCGGTCACGCAGTACCTACCGTCACCTGCCGATCTAAGGCCTGTAGAAGGACGCGATCCGCACGATAAGACAAAGATAATAGCCCGTAAGCCCGACGACAATGAGCCTTTCTCGGCGCTTGCCTTCAAGATACAAACAGATCCCCACATGGGAAAGCTTATATACTTCAGGGTATATTCCGGATCGCTCAAGGCGGGGTCATATGTATATAACGCCACAAAGGACAAGACCCAGCGCGTTGGCAGGATACTCCAGATGCACGCCAATGAGAGAGAGATAAGAGAGGATATATTCGCAGGAGAGATAGCGGCGGCTGTTGGCTTGGATCGCACAGTCACAGGCGATACGCTATGCGATGAAGATCACCCTATACTGCTGGAGGCGATGGAATTCCCCGCGCCTGTCATATCGCTTAGTATAACGCCTAAGACCCGCAGCGACCAGGACAAGATAGGTAGGGGGCTTATGAAGCTTGCGGAAGAAGACCCGACGTTTACCGTAGCCACCGACAAAGAGACCGATGAGACGATACTTTCAGGTATGGGCGAGCTGCATCTCGAGGTTATAGTGGACAGGCTAAAACACGAGTTTAGCGTAGAGGCTGTCGTAGGCATGCCTAAGGTGGCCTATAAAGAGACTATACGTAAGTCCGTTGAGATCAATCACAAACACGTCAAGCAGACAGGCGGCAAGGGGCAATATGCCCATGTAGTAATGAATATATCCCCCGCTGCTCCGGGAGCGGGGTTTGAGTTTATAGACAATATTGTGGGCGGTCGCATACCCAAAGAATACATACCCGCTGTCGAGAAAGGTATTATAGACGCTATGAAAAAAGGTGTATATGCGGGATACCCGGTAGTAGATGTAATAGTGGATCTCGTAGACGGCACCTATCACGAAGTCGACTCATCTGAGATGGCTTTCAGGACCGCGGCTAGGGAAGCGTTCAAAAAGGCGTTCCTAAAAGCGAAGCCGGTATTTCTTGAGCCGTTTATGTCTGTTGAAGTCACTACCCCCGATGAATTCGTTGGGAGCATAGTGGGCGATCTCTGTTCCCGCAGGGGCAGGGTACTCGGTATGGAGGCTAAGGCAAAGCATCAGATAGTAGATGCTGAAGCGCCACTTGGCGAGATGTTCGGTTACGCGACGGGCCTACGTTCGTTAAGCAGCGGCAGGGCCAATTACTCTATGCACTTCGAGAAGTATGTCGAAGTTCCGCACTCCATAGCCGAGAAGATACTGGAAGAGCGCAACAAGGCTAAAGAAGAGAAAGATAAGAAGAAGTAATTCATAATAAGCCGCATTATTTCTTGCCGCATTATCCCTACAGGTGTATAATATAAATATGCAAAAACTATTGGCTTGTATCTTTATCGTGTCGGTTGTCTTTCTTGCCGGATATCTTCTCCTTGAGTGCAGCGCCTCCGGTTTTGAGAGTGAGCCGTATTTTTATGATAGAGTCGGCGAACTCATGCTTGTAGGAAAAGGAAAAGATATATACGTGGAGAGGCTTGATACGGGAGTGAGTCGAAAGGTCACAAATACCCCCGACATAAGAGAACTTGACGCATTCTTCGCCCAAGGCGGAGCCATCATTGTCTACAAGGCACAGCGGAAAAAGAGCGCTTTCGACAGGTCATCTTCTTATGAATACACTCTCTTTATGCAGCCTACCGATAAGAACGATCTTAAAAAGAGAGCGATCGACTACTTTCTTTATAGGGACCTTAAGAGGGAGAGGTTAAGACAAAAAGACCATGCCCAATAGAGCTGCTAAGACTTTGCTACTATTATTTGTCCTAGGTGCAATATGCTCAACCTCGCTTATGGCCGAGACGATCGACAGATACATAGAAGAGATAGAGACTACCAAGTCTATAGCAATAGGAGCAGTATTTTACGCAAAAGAGACTCGTACGCCCGGATATCGCGCTCAATATACCCATATGGGTTTTGATGGCGGGGACCTTAGGATAAAATACGAGCTTATCTACCATACCGACGAAGTAGAAGAGGTTGAATACTACAATCTGAGGCTAAACGGCAAAGACGCGATCCTGGCCACAAGGCCTTTATACGGCGAAGACCCAAGAAAGGTTACCAAGCTATTAATAAGCGTGATATATGGCTTTGGCAGAGTCAGGGTCCAGGAGTTTAGGGGCGATTGACATCTGTAGGAGAAGCTTTTT
>JAZFTF010000173.1:0-7934 GCA_036446495.1 Candidatus Omnitrophota bacterium
GAGATGAAGTGGGAAGGAGCCATCGTCGAAAGCGTACAGGCGGGCGGCGGCGCGGAGAGATCGGGAATAAAGATAAAAGACCACATAGTGGCCATAAACAGGGAATCAATACGTTACACGCCGCTTAAGACTATCCTGAGCCGGCTTAGGCGAAATAAAAATAGGATTGTTACCGTACAAAGAAAGATAAACGTCTTTAAATAGGTTTCAATAATATATCGAGGGGAGATCATATGATAAGAAGAAGAAAATACTTAATCAAACCGGGTTTTCAATTAAGATACGCCGGCATTATACTTTTAACACTCTTTGTCGCATCCGCGATATGCGTATTGACAACATATTTCTCATCTATCTCATTACTGGGGGAGAAGCTGGCTCATGTCTATCCGCAAGGAAGGCTCGTAGCGACCTTAAAGCAAGTGAATATGATAATAGCTTACAGGCTCTTGTTTCTCATACCCTTCTTAGCGTTTTTCGGGATCCTGTTATCGCACAGGATAGCGGGCCCTGCATACAGGATAGAAAGAACACTCAGAGAGATAGGCACGGGCAACTTCGACATACACATAAAATTGAGAAGGTATGATGAGCTGGTCAGCATAGCGAACGCCATTAACGATATGACATCTGATCTAAAGAAACTCCCCCTGGCTGAAAAAAAAGGAAATGAAACCTAAGCCCCATCCCGCCACTGCCCGCCAAATGCAGCTTATCGACAAGCTCGCGCAGGAGCGTTTTGATATACCTAGCATAAAGCTGATGGAGAACGCCGGAGATGCGGCAGCCGCCTGCGCAATAGACATGCTAAAACAAGCAAGTGGTCATAAAAAAGCTGCTGTATTCTGCGGTAAAGGGAACAACGGTGGAGACGGCTTTGTTATATCGCGCAAGCTCATAGAGAATAGGATCGAAGTGGATACCTTTACCCTATGTGTTGAGAATGAGCTTAAGGGGGATGCCGCAACCAACTTCAGCATTCTAAAAAAAATGGGGGCTACTATTATCAGCCTTAAAGATGGTATAACCGCCCCCTCGCTCACTAAAGATTATATACTCATAATAGACGCGCTATTCGGAACCGGATTCAAGGGAAAGCCGAACGATTTTATAAGCAGTTTGATAAGCTCTATCAATAAAAGCGGCGTGCAAATACTCTCTGTAGACGTTCCTTCAGGACTCGACGCCACATCAGGCACCAGCGCGGGCGAGTGTATAAAGGCGGATCAAACCATAACCTTTGGCTTGCCTAAAACCGGATTTTACAAAGAAGATGGGCCTAGATCAACTGGCAATATCGTGGTAAAGAATATAGGCTTCCCGGAAACACTCCTAAGCGACCCTCCCGAAGACAACCCCTCTATTTAGTTGACACGTCTATGTTTTTATTATAGTATAATTACACTATATACAGAGGAGGACTTTATGTCAGATATCCAGATCGAAAAACCGACCCAGGAAAGGCTTAATGCGCTCAACATAGACAGCTGGAGCCCGTGGGAGTGCGAACCCAGCACCTTTGATTGGGAATACGATACAGACGAGACCGCGTATGTGCTTGATGGCAAGGTAAAGATAAAAACCCCTTCGGGAGAGGTAGAGATAAATAAAGGCGATCTCGTTACATTTCCCAAGGGCCTTAAGTGCACCTGGAATATAATAGAGAAGATAAGAAAGGTATATACTTTCGGATAATCATATGACCAAGAGCGTACAAGAAATAGCCTTCCTATTAAAGGGCGAAGTGGTGGGGAACGGCGCGACAAAGATCGCCAAAATAAACAGCCTGGAATCGGCAAAGGAAGGGGACTTGGCCTTCGCTTTCTCTAAAAAACATCTACGGTCCATAGAAGATACTAAGGCATCCTGTGTGGTAGTGCCTAAAGATTTTGATGCGCCTTCGAAAAAGATACTTATAAAGACAGAGAGGCCTAAAGAGGCGTTCATTGGCATGCTAAATTTTCTGTATAAGCCCACTGAGAAAAAACCGGGAACAAACAAGCAGGCCACGGTATCACCTACAGCCAAGATAGGCAAAGGCGTATATATAGGCCCACATGCGGTGGTAGAAGACGAGGCTGCCATAGGTGATAACACTACAATAGAAGCGGGGGTCTTTATTGGTCAAAAGTCATCCGTAGGCAAGAACACCTTCATAAACCCGAACGTCACCATATACCACCACTGCTGCATAGGATCAAACTGCATCATCCACAGCAACACGGTAATAGGCTCAGACGGATTCGGTTTTTTTGAGAAAGACGGCATCCAGCACAAGATACCCCAGATAGGCAAAGTAGTAATACACGACAATGTTGAGATAGGCTCAAACGTGTCGATAGACAGGGCCACTGTCGGAGAGACCGTAATAGAAGAAGGGGCCAAACTGGACAATCTTATACAGGTGGCCCACAACGTGAGGATAGGCAAGAACGTGGTCATGGCCGGGGGATCCGGGATAGCCGGCAGCGCCGTGATAGAAGACAATGTAGTCGTTGCCGCGCAAGCAGGCATAAAAGACCACGTCAGGATAGGCAAAGGCGCTATTATAGGGCCAAAGGCCGGCGTAAAAGACGATGTGGCTCCGGGAAAGATCGTTATAGGCATACCGGCCAAAGACGGCCGAGAAGTGGCCAAAGAATTAGCGGCGGTAAGCAGACTTACCAAGAATATAAACAAGATATTCCGACTCTTGAAAGCACAAGAAGAGTAACCAACCCTCTTTAAGACTTACCGACATGGATCAATTAAACTTTAAGACAGAAGACAGTATTGATATATCGGCTAACCATTATACGAGCGGACACGACTGCGTTCTTATAATATGCCCGGGGTTTTTGATGCATAAAAACTCGACGCCATTTATTAGCCTATCTCAAAAACTGAGCGAGAGTTTCGATATATTGACCATAGACTTCAGGGGGCACGGCACAAGCAACGGCGAGTATACATTCACCTCCCGCGAGAGTCTCGACCTCAAAGCGGCTATAGGCTTCTGTAAAGAGAGATATAAAAAAATAGGCGTCATAGGGTTCTCGCTCGGTGGGGCAGTCGCTATAAATGAGGTCTCTGAGAATACGGCCGTAAACAGGCTTATGGTGATAAGCGCCCCCGCAGACTTCTACTGGATAGAGAACAGATTTCTTACAAAAGAGGTCATAGCCTCGACCATAAAAAAATTCGACTGGAAGATGGTGCAGGTAAGGTTCGGTAACATCCTCCTTAGAAAACCGAGGCCCATAGATAATATAGTAAAGATCTCTCCTAGACCGGTTTTGTTCGTGCACGGGGATAAAGATACGATAGTCAAGCCCAGACACAGCCTCTTTCTCTATAAAAAAGCTAAAGAACCAAAGCGCCTCGTGAAATATGAAAACTGCCTCCACGCTGAAGACGTCTTCCACAGCGAGAACTTCGACAACTTCATATCACTCTGTCTGGAGTGGTTTAAGGACGACAAATAGGCCATGATAAACTCATTCTTTAAAGACCTTGCCCAAAAAAGAATAAGCGTAAGACGCTACAAGGATACTCCTATAGAGGCCGACAAGATAGGGCTCTGTCTTGAGGCCGCGAGGCTCGCCCCTTCAGCCTGCAACAGCCAGCCCTGGAAGTTCATAGTTGTCGATGATAAAACAATAAAAGACGAATTATGCAATAAGGCCTTCTCGGGAATATACAATATGAATGTCTTCGCTAAATCGGCCCCTGTGATAATAGCCGTCGTTTCAGAGAAGGGCACATTCTTTGCCAGGGTAGGCGGAAAGATCAGAAACACTAATTATTATCTTATAGACATAGGCATAGCGTCGGAACATTTTGTCCTTCAGGCAGCTGAGCTCGGCCTAGGAACCTGCATGCTGGGGTGGTTTAATGAAAGGTCTGTGAAAAGACTCCTTAAGGTCCCTCGGAGGGAAAAGGTAGACCTTTTGATATCCATTGGATATTATAATAACACAAAGAAGGAGAAGAACCGAAAATCTTTGGGCGAGATAGGTTCATATAATAAATACTGATGAGATCGACTCGAATATCCCCATCGACAAATAAACACCGCGTAAATAAGATCATCGGCATACTGCAAATGGAATACCCGGATGCAGGGACCTCGCTCGGGTTTGGCAACCCCTTGGATCTGCTGGTGGCGACGATCCTCTCGGCTCAATGCACGGATAAGATGGTAAACAAGGTCGCTCCCCACTTATTCAAAAAATATAAGCGGGCAGATGACTACGCGAACGCCGACATAAGGGTGCTGATGAAAGAGATAAGATCTATAGGCCTATATAGAAGCAAAGCGAAGAACATCAAGAGTATGGCCAGGATAATAGTGCAAGACTTTAACAGCAAGGTACCTGACTCCATCGATAAGCTAGTCACGCTTCCGGGAGTAGGAAGAAAGACTGCCAACATAGTCCTGTCAAACGCTTTTGGGCGGAATGAAGGCATAGCCGTAGATACACACGTAAAGAGGATATCAAAAAGATTGGGGTTGACCACCAATGATGAGCCTACTAAAATAGAGTCAGACCTTATTAAAATAGTCCCAGAAAAATATTGGGGCATATTCAACCATCTTCTCGTGAATCATGGAAGGGCCGTCTGCCGGGCAAGGGATCCTTTGCACTCAAAATGCCGCATACGGTCTTATTGCAAGTGGTACTCAGATCATGTAAAATAAAAGGTCCCGCCTCGCTATTACTAATAGCAGCGAGGCGGGATCAATTCGGCCTTATGACTTACGCTGTTATTGTCTATATCGCGCCACTGGGGCGCTAAGCACCGTAAGTCATGGCCTCATTGGAGGATATAATGAAAAAGCTAGAATGTATTATACGTCCTGAGAAGCTTGACGACGTCCGCAATGCCTTGAGAAAGACCGGGATAGGCGGCATGACAATAACAACCGTCGAAGGCTTCGGAAAATCGAGGGCGATAGGAAGGGGGTCTGTAGAAAAAGTGAAGATCGAGATCTATGTGGACGATTTTCAAGCAGACGCCACGGTGGAGATAGTGATAAAAGTCGCACATACAGGAAACACGGGAGATGGCAAGATAGCCATAATCCCTCTTGAGGAAATACACAGGATAAGGACCGGCGAACGGGGCGTAAGGGCGGTATAACTGGCTATGGTCAAAGAGAGAGCCATTATACATATAGACATGGACGCCTTCTTTGCCTCTGTAGAAGAAAGAGACGAACCCGCATTAAAGGGCAAGGCTATAGGGGTCATAGGGGCGAACACAAGGACCGTTCTTGTGACCGCTTCTTACGAGGCGAGAAAGTACGGCGTAAAGACCGGTATGAATGTACCGGAGGCCAAGGCTGTATGCCCGCATATCGTGCTGGTGCGGGCGAATCATGAAAAGTATACCAAGATCTGCGGCCAGCTAGCAGATATGCTGGATAACTTCAGCCCTCTTGTAGAGATATTCTCTATAGATGAATTCTTCCTGGACGCCGCCGGCCTATCCAGGATATTCGGCCCTCCCCCTGAACTGGCGAAAAAGATAAAAAAGCGCATAAAAGAGGATACAGGGCTTACCGCCTCTATTGGCATAGGCCCGAACAAACTAATGGCAAAACTGGCCAGCGATACATGTAAACCTGATGGAATAAGACATATAAAAGCAAATGAGGTTGACAAAACGCTAGAGGGCCTTCCTGTTGAAAAGATATGCGGTATAGGCCATAGCACGAAAGAGGCATTAAACCGCATGAATATAAAAACATGCTGCCAGCTGGGCAGAGCAGAAATATCTCTCTTGAGAGATAGGTTCGGCGTGGTGGGGGAGAGGCTATTCTACATGGGCAGGGGCATGGATGATTCCCCTGTTATAACATTTAGAAAAGAAATCAAGGAAAAGTCGATGGGGCACAGCATGACCCTGCCTCATGATATCCATGATAAGAAAAAACTCTTGCAGCACCTGCTCAGGCTGTCGGATATGGTAGGAACACGTCTCAGGCGCCAAGGGATGACCGGAAACACAATATCGCTAACCATAAGGTATAAAAGCTTCAAGACCTTCCAAAAACAGAAGACCATTGAGATACCCACCAATAGCACAAAGACTATATTCAGCGTGATCAAATACATAATAGGCAACCTGAAATTAAGCGAACCCGTAAGGCTGGTCGGCGTAAGTGTTAACAATCTTAAAGAGGCTTTCCCGGTATTATCGCTATTTAAAGAAGATGAAAAGCCTGGAAAGCTTGATATGGCCAGAGACACGGTAAATAATATATTCGGCGCAGACACTATCCAGTTCGCGTCCGTAATAGACCTGGACAAACATGATAAGGTGATATCGCCCAGTTGGCGGCCTCACGGAGCGAGAAGATATTAGTGACAGCAAATAATACGGTTTGTGGTGTGCGGTTTTCGGTTTGCGGCTAACCGCTAACCGAAAACCGCCAACCGAAACACGAGTACGCGGGAGATGCACATGAACATAAACGTAAAATATATAAAAGAGAAGGATCTTTTTGAAATGCAGATAATAGAGCCGCGCCTTCGCGCCCATTTTCTCTTAAACAGAAAGGCCCTGAATGACTTCAGAGGCATTGTCGAAAGGGCTCTTTTTGAGAGCCGAAAGAAGAAAAAGGATTAGCTTCTAAACATAAGGAGGTCTATAATAAAACCATGAAGACAAAAAGAAGAAAAAAGCTCTTCGACGTAGTCAGTGCGCTTATAGTTGATAAGAAGAAGGGGTTTATTTTATGCAAGAGGATGGAGAATGACCAATTCGGATCGCTCTGGGAGCTTCCCGGAGGCAAGGTCGAAATGCACGAAGACAAAAAAGAAGCACTCAAACGCGAGATCAAAGAAGAGCTCGGAATCGATATAAAGGTAAAAAGGCTCGTAAACAGGTTTGAGGACGAGATCCCTGAGTTGAAGATATATGTATATCTCTATGACTGTTCTATAATAGACGGTGAGCCGCAATGCCTGGAGTGCCAGGACCTAAAGTGGGTTACGCTAAAAGAAGCAAATACCCTCAAACTCGCCCCCGTGGATAAGAAGATAACCGGCTACCTGGAAAGGAGAAGACTCTTATGAATAGAGGCTTAGCGTTCTCCGTCTCTACAGTTCTTTTAACTATGTTTTGCCTTACGGCCGTAAACAGTATCGGGGCGAGTGAAAAACTAGAAGCCCTAATAAAAGACTGCGGGATCATCTTCGAGGAGTTGGTAGAAATGCCGGAAGGGATACCGCAAAAACTCCTCAAAGACGCTACCGCTATAGCCATATTCCCATCGACTATAAAAGGAGCCTTCTTTTTAGGGGGTCGATACGGAGAAGGGGTAGTGATCCATAGGGACCTCGAAACTAAGATCTGGAGCCCGCCCGCCTTCTTCACAGTTACAGGATTGAGCTTCGGGTGGCAATTTGGGGGACAGGCGATAGACCTGATCTTCGTTATCCCCACTGAGCGAGGATTCGAGGCCATGTTGAAGAATAAGATAAGTGTCGGGACAAATACCGCCTTGGTTGCCGGCCCTATCGGCAGAAACACCGAACTGGGAACCGATATACAGCTAAAGGGTGGCATATTTACCTATTCTAGATCGAAGGGGCTCTTTGCTGGGATAGGGCTCAAGGGACTGTCAATAGAAGTAGATAAGGCCGCCAATATGTCTTACTATAAAGACGATATTACACATAGGGATATACTCATAAACAAAAAAGTAAAACCTACTGAATCCGGACAAAAACTCATAGATACGATAACGAAGCATACGAAATAATCGAGCAATTTGGCTATAACCTCTTGTCAAATCACAAGTTATAGTGTATACTTGTTTAATATAAAAATTGAAATTTTGGGCGGCTCACTAGCACTACCCCTCTAAAAGTGCATAGAACCAAACTGTTCTATCCCACGTGGCCCGCCCATATTTTTTCATTTTTTTTGAATAAATTCCGCCC
>JAZFTF010000174.1:0-2677 GCA_036446495.1 Candidatus Omnitrophota bacterium
ATAGCTCTCGTCGATATATAATATGATAATATCATGTAAATAATGAGCAATCTTTTTGAGGAGGTATGGTAATGGATTATTTATTAAGTGAAGAGCAGACAATGATTAGGGACCTGGCCCGCCAGATCGCTGAGGAAAAGATCAGGCCTGTGGCGGCCGAGTACGATGAGAAAGAAGAATTTCCGTGGCCTATTATAAAGGTTCTCGGAGAGAGCGATCTCTGCGGTGTCTATATAGAAGAGCAGTATGGCGGCACGGGCGGAGGCATCTTCGATCTTGTGCTTACCATTGAGGAGCTCTCCAAGGCCTGCGGCGGAATAGCGTTGGCCCTGGCCGCGACAGCGTTGGGTACATTTCCCATTATATTATTCGGTGATGAGGAACAGAAGAAGAAGTATCTCCCGGATATAGCCAAGGGCAAGAAGCTGGCGGCGTTCGCTATAACTGAGCCTGAGGCAGGTTCTGACGCGGCGGCGATAAAAACGCGGGCTGTCAAAGACGGCGACTCTTATATCTTAAACGGTATGAAACAGTGGATAACCAACGGCGGAGACGCCGAGACATATGTGGTAATCGCTATCACCGACAAAAACAAAGGAGCGCGCGGCGCGAGCGCGTTCATAGTAGAGAAGGGCACACCCGGTTTTGAGTTTGGGAAGAAGGAGAAGAAGCTCGGAATACGGGCGTCCAGCACCAGGGAGTTGATATTTACCGACTGCAAGATCCCGAAAGAGAATCTGATAGACAGGGAGGGGATGGGGTTTATAGTGGCTATGAAGACCTTTGACTCATCCAGGCCGGGAGTAGCCGCGCAGGCTGTAGGGATAGGTCAGGGCGCCCTGGATTTAGCCGTAAAGTATGCCCACCAGAGGAAGCAGTTCGGCCAGTCTATAAGCAGTTTTCAGGGGATACAGTTTATGCTCGCCGATATGGCGACACAGCTTGAAGCGGCCCGCGCGTTGGTATATTCAGTAGCGAAGATGGTTGATTCAGGCGCGAAGAACGTTGCCAAGGCATCCGCGATGTGTAAGCTGTTCGCCAGTGATGTCTCCATGAAGGTTACGAATGACGCTATCCAGGTTTTCGGGGGTTATGGCTATATGCGCGACTACCCTATAGAGAAATATATGAGGGATGCTAAGATTACCCAGATATACGAGGGGACGAACCAGATCCAAAGAGGCGTCATTGCCCTACAATTAATCAAGGAGATGATCAAAAAGTAGGTTGGATATGAATATTATAGTTTGCGTAAAGCAAGTACCAAATACCACCGACGTTAAGATAGATCCCAAGACCAATACATTGATCAGGGAGGGTGTCGAGAGCGTCGTAAACCCATTTGACACGTACGCCATAGAAGAGTCGATTCGTCTTAAGGAGAGGTTCGGTGGGCGGATTACCGTTATAACCATGGGGCCGCCGCAAGCCGAGGCTTGTTTAAGGGAGGCGATATCTCTCGGGGCGGATGAAGGCATATTGATATCCGATAGGGCCTTTGCCGGCAGCGATACCTGGGCTACGAGCTATACCCTCGCTAAGGCTATAAAAAAAATAGGCGGCTATGATATTATTATCTGCGGCAAGCAGGCCTCAGACGGAGACACCGCGCAGGTAGGACCGGGCATATCCGCGCATCTCTCTATTCCTCAGGTTACTTATGTTAAAAGAATAGAGGATATCAGCGGGAAGAAGGGCAAGTTTGAGAGGATGACAGAAGAAGGGTACGAAGTGATCGAATCCCCCCTGCCATGTTTAATAACAGTGGTTAAAGAGATAAATGAGCCCAGACTGCCTTCTTTGAAGGGTAAGATGAAGGCCAAGTCCGCGAAGATTCAGGCTATGAAGGCTGACTATATAGAGTGCGATCCGCAATCGATAGGCCTGGATGGTTCACCCACAAAGGTAGTAAAGATATTTTCACCGCCTCCGAGAGGCAAGGGTAAGGTCTTAGAAGGAGATTCCGGGGAGATGGTGGAGGAGCTTTTAGAGCTCATTAAGGGAGAGATCCAATAACAAGGCGAATTCATAAAGATATGACCCCCAGGGAACGTATCAAGAAGATCTTGGATTTTAAGAGGCCTGATCGTATAGGTATGCACGATACGTTTCTCGATACTACTATTGATAAGTGGCGTATTGACGGCATGCCGTCCGATATCTCCACCGAAGACTACTTTAACTTCGACTTTCATGTAATTGGGCTGCAAGAGGCTCTATTACGGGATAGCCCGCCGCAGAAAGCGCGAGACAAATTCAGGATTATTTCATTTCAGGAGCCATTCCAGCAGCTATGCAGTGTCTACACCAGAGAGGATGTCCTGCGCAAGCTGGCAAAGTATCCAAAAGAATTAAAGGCGGGCTTGATAAACGAGACCTATCGAGTGCTCCACTCACTAAAAAAGATACCGGATCTGGGCGCCTCATTCGATGGAGCGTGGATCTGGGGGGATATGGCCTATAAAGACGGCCTCTTCTTCTCACCTTCCTGGTACAAAGAAAACCTTATGCCTTTGCATAAGAAAATATGCCAGCACCTTAAATCACAAAATCTATCTATCTTCTTCCATTCCGACGGTAATGTGCGGGATCTCTTACCAAATCTTATAGATATTGGAGTAAAGGCTATCCACCCACTTGAGGAGAACGGAGGGGTAGATATGGATAGCATCATGAA
>JAZFTF010000175.1:0-5382 GCA_036446495.1 Candidatus Omnitrophota bacterium
ATAGAAATTTTAGATATAGACATGCTACACCTGGCCACGCTCGACTCCTTAGATTTCGGCCCCATTTTATACTTCTCTATGGTAAGAAGTTCGCCAGACTCCTCAATGTTGTACATAAAGTGTATAAGCTGCTCGAGCTGCGCTTCACAGTTGAGGTTGAGAAGATATTTTTTGGCAGCCTTCGTCTCTTCTACACCGCCAGGCTTCATGTCCACAAGATATATTGAGTTGTTGCTTGCCAGCATCTCTATCACTTTTAAAAGAGATGTCATCTCCTCTTCCTCTGACCTTGAGCTCCTGATCAATGTCTTGTACTTGACGCTTGCCGCGAGTATCCTATCCTTATGGGTCAGTATGTGTATGCTCCTCTTTATCCCGGACTCTTTCTCCCCTATCTCTTCTGTGAGCTCTTCCATCTTTGAGAATATAGGATATATGACCATGCGGTCCAAGAGCGTAAGCGATATGATAAGCGCGGCCATGTAAAGGACCGCCTTCTCCCTCTTGGATAGGCGCGTCAGGAATGTCTGTAATGAGGATAGGTTCAACAGCTTCATCACTCTTGCTCCACGTTTAGGATACAGTTTATCTCGAAATCGGTCACGTCCCTCTTGCCTTCTCTTCTCTTTGTCGTATACCTCGTTTTAACATCACCAAAATACTCCGACTTCTCCATACTATCGACAAAGGCAAAGACGACGGACATCGACCTGGCTGTACCTTTTACGACAAATTTGGCCCCTTGCTCGAAGCGTATGTCATTAAGCTCTAATTCCATAGGGACGGCATCATGGAGTTCACCCAGTACTTCGATCGAGCGCCCCCTCTTTGAGAGATAATCCCTTATCATGGTGACCCTCTCGAACTGTTTCTCGAGACGTTGGGCCTCCGTGTATAATTTCTCGTACTTGCCGTTTAGGATCTGTAGATATGTATTCTTGAAATATATCTTACTTATCATTATCGAAAATACCAGGACAAAAATAGCCAAAAGGAAAACTCCTGTCTTGATAAGGTCCTTTCCCCTCTCTTCTATCTCTCTTCTTAGCTTCACCTCTTCCGGTATGAGATCAACCTTTACTTCATCGCGCGCTAAAAGAGACGATACCACACTAAAGAAAGAGATCTGTTTTACCTTGGATATCTTCTCTGCGGCCTCTTTCGTGAGCGATATCTGCTTCATGCAGCTTACAACCTTGCTCTGGATATGGAGCGTGCTGTTAAGGGCCGCCTCTAGGCCTTCAAGCTCGTCGATGGCTCCTGTCACCACAAGAGAGCGAGGTAGTTTCTCTATGTCTTCATTCTGATAAACCTCATAAGACTTCTTTATCTCCTCTATAAATTTAGGTTCGTAGGCATTCTTCTCCTGGATCAGCTGCCGTGACCCTATAGAGATACTCCTTATGAATATGGGCCTGTTCCGATAGACTATAATAAAGTCAGAGGAAGTCTCGTCTATGTGTATTACATTAACAGGCAAGGTAATCGTATCCAGCCTCAACATCTTAGGCAGAGACCACGCGAGCCCCTCCGGGATAAGGACGACCTTCTCCAATCTTATACCCGCCTTACCCAGTATCTCAAACTGTCTCTTGATCACGTTCCTTCCGACGATTATAAGGAGTATTTTGGTGTAATTATTCTTGAACGTCGCGATCTCTATATAATCGACCATTATCTCTTCTCTCGAATACGGTGTATATCTCGACGCCTGTAGGTTTATTATCTCCTGTATCTCCTTCGGGTTTGTCGAAGGGATCTCTATGTTCTTGGTTATGATCGCGTGTGACGGTATGGTGCTTATTACATAAGGGTCCCTCAGCTTGAGCTTGGAGTAAGACTCTCTTATGATCTTGGATATCTGGGAGTCATCCAGGTCCGCTATACCGGCGGTGAAGAGATTGGAAAGCTCCGTCTTTCCGGATGAGATATTCATGCTCACGATCTTAAGGCTTCCGCCGCTAAGATCCAGGCCGATAAGGTTCGCTCCGCTTGTATGCGCCTTGGGGCTCATATCTTTCTATCCCTATTATTATGATTCATGCCAGTAGATCACGTCGCCCGTATGGTCGATAATACAGGCAATGCTTGAGGAGCCCTTTCCCTTGATAAGGACAACCTCGCCTTTTACCGTAAAATAATGAGAGTCCACAGTCAGATGCTTGTTCACTATCCGGCTTAACTCTGCCACCTGCGAATCGCTAAGATGATAGAAGCTGCTTAAGTCCGGCATGATCTTTTCACGGCTATCAAAATAGTTGTCGTCACCGGTCCCCATGATACCGTCCTCTCCGTAACGGTATAGGCATATCAGATCAGAAAGATACTCGGAAAGCCCTAACACCAAAAAGACCTCCTTGGGGGCCGTGTTTATGTTGATCTTTCCATCGCCGTAAATGGTCATGTAATCTTTCGATTTTTCTAATATCTCCGGGGTAAAACCTTTTATTAGCAGGACTTCATCCGGTATCTCTAGGTCTCTGTCCATGGCGCCGTATGGGTAGCTCCGTCCCTCGTAGTAACGGTCCTCGGCACTGCCCATGGCGATCGAGAGCATGCTGTCTTCATCGCGCCAATCCACTATCGAAGCCGCGATCTCCTGCGCATCCATCTCACCAAGCCCCACCACTAACTGGAATAATCTCTTGATTGTATGGCGATCGGCTGTATTGAGATTTATCTTTCTCTCTTCGTCGATGATCTCATATTTGACCAGATGTTCGCCTAGCAAGATCTCCTTCTCCGCGCTCATTATGGCATTCCAGTTGTCCTTCGTTTTATCCTCATCCGAGACCACCGACCTCTTAAGATCGATGATCGCGCGCTTTACGCAGGCGTCAACGATATATCTTAAGCGATCCCTGTCATCGAGGCGCTTTATAAGGGTGACCTTCTGCCTGACGCCATAGCTTAAGATGACCGCAAATGTCGTCAGGAGGCATATGGTCCATATCGCCAGGATCAGAAGCCCCCCTCTTTTACGACCAGCTGATCGGTATATCGACCGTCTTTGTATATTCAATGACTTCCTTTCCGTCGTCAAATTCGAAGATCATCCTGACCGCCAGAGGATAAAGCCCTTCCTCTTCCCACTCTTCCAGCCACAGATACTCCTTCTTTTCGTTATCATAAAAATAGTAAAAAAGCTTAAATGACTCAACGCCACTCAAGGCGCTCTTTATTATCCCCTCATCGTCTCTATGGATATGAGAGAAGTCCCTCTCCTCTTTTTTTATCTCCTTCGATCTTCCATCATAAAAATAGGCCACCTTCCCCACGGTCTTCTTCTGGAGCCTCCGGCTCGTTATCAGGGTCGCGAACTCAACCCTATCTTCCTCGCCTATAAAGCCCAAACCGGTAAACTTGAAAGTACTCCTCAGATCGTTCGTAAACCTATCGAAAAAGATATTGAGGTCTTCCTCTCTCGTATTCTCCTGAGTCCTTTGCCAGATCTTGATGCCGTTATTAAAAGTAGCAAATATTGCCATGGATATGACGACGATCATCGAAGAGACTACGAGCAGCTCTATGAGTGTGAACGCTTGATTCGGTTTGCGGTTTGCGGTGCGCGGTTTGCGTAAAAAAACCGCTAACCGCTTACCGCTTACCGCGAACCGCAAACCGTTAACCGCTAACCTAGGTATTTCTATCTTCATCATACTTATATGTGGCATAGGTCGTTCTTTTTAATCTCAACTTTCTCGTCCCTATCTGCCATGAGAGCTTAAGTTCGACTTTATATAGATCCATATCCGGCGATTCATCTATCAAGCTGCACGCGGCGTCCCAGTAAAAGTTTTTGTTATTCTTTACAACCTTGCCTCTCTTCTCTATCTGCGCGAGAAAACCATAGCGTCTTATATCATCCTGTATATGCCAGACCTTCTCATCGGCCCATGTGGCGACCCTAAGATAATCAGAGTAGTATCCAAATAGATCCATGGAGAAGAAGAAGGATTCGTATATAAAGACTATCCCGACCACAAGGACCGTCACGGCAACCATTACCTCTATCAGTGTAAACCCGTGATTCGGTGAGCGGTTAGCGGTTTGTGGTTTGCGCAAAAAAGATACTAGCCGCTCACCGCTCACCGCGAACCGCGAAGCGCTACTATTCCCAGTTCTTGATATCATCTTCGCTCTCTACGCCATCCTTGCCCAAGGAGTATAGATCGTAATCGACCCTGTGCGCCCCTGGAGATTTGTAGACATACTCCCTGCCCCAGGGATCTATCGGTTCTTTCTCAATATAGGGGCCGCTCCAGTTGCTCGCCTGTCCGGTCTCCGAGAGTAAGGCCTTAAGGCCCTCCTCAGTTGCGGGAAAGGTGCCATTATCGAGTTCATAAAGTTTTAGGCCGGTAGCTATGTTGGCCATGATATCAGCCTTCGCCGCCGCTGCCCGCGCCTGTTCGCTCCTGCCTGTGAGCCTCGGCATTACCATCGCCGCAAGCGCCCCTATTATAATGACGACGAGTAAAAGCTCTATCAGTGTAAACCCATGATGCGGTTTTCGGTTTGCGGTTTGCGTTTTGCGTTGATAACCGCTCACCGCTAACCGCGAACCATAATCATTCTTTATACTAATCATATGTTCCTCCGTTATTCCTCGGCTAAAGATCTTCTCCATTTAGTCTCTAATTCCTTTAGGCTCTGAATATTTGTAGAGTACGCGAACCTCAATGCCTCCTCGACGCTCTTCCTGTCGCGCATCTCACGGCAGAACTGCCCGAATCTATCAGAACCATACCTCTTTATAAGAAAGTCTATAAGCGAGACCGACACAAGATAATAATTACTTATGAGTGAGTCAGTATCCATGATAAGTGTAGCCGGCTCGCCATTCTTTGTAACTGTCGGGCGGATAAATATCTTATCTATATCTTTATATCGCATTATGTCCAGCTCCATAAGATCTTTTAAAGAGAGGAGCTGATCCTCTTCGTAGGCCGCCTTGGCGAGCTGCCTCACCACTTTTCGTTTCTTATCCTCCGCCCATTGAGCAATACCTTCATCAAGCCAGAGGGGTATCTTACCCGTAAAACCCACAAAATCGCGGAATATAAGGTGGGCGATCTCGTGCGGCAGGACAGAATCGATAAAGACATCGCTCCAGGCGTATGACATTATCATCTTCTTTCCGTAATCGGCCATGCCGTGAGACCACTCCGGCATCTCGCTCGCCTTAATATACAAAGTATGGTCTGGATATATATAGATCTTTACCCTCTTGCCCCACGTCCAGAAATCGGAATATCTCGGATAGCCAAGCCCTACCGCTATCTTTTTGTAATAGCTCTCTGCGTTTCGCGCGACATCCTTGGCAAAATCCTTATCGCCCGTGTAGAATATAATAAAATGGTCACTTCCATGCTCCCGCCAATC
>JAZFTF010000176.1:0-3582 GCA_036446495.1 Candidatus Omnitrophota bacterium
GCGACCATCTTCCGCCTTTTTACAAGGATTTTATGGCGCAGACCATCTATAAGCCGGATATCAAGATAATGAGGGAAGAGGCTAAGGCACTTTTAGGAAGACATGACTTTGCCTCATTTCAGAGCGCGAACTCTCCCAGGAAGAGCACTACAAGGACCATCCGTAAACTATATATAAAAAAGAAGGGCAAGTTCATAGAGTTCGATATAGAGGGAGATGGATTTCTCTATAATATGGTAAGGATCATAGTGGGCACTCTTATAGATATAGGAAGAGGTTATATCGAGAGAGGCAGCATGAAGAAGATATTAGCCAAGAGAAACAGAAAATCGGCGGGGGTCACGGCCCCGGCCAAAGGGCTTTGCCTTATGAGGGTGAAATACTAACTCATGATGGGGTCGCTTTACTTTTATATCAATAATTGTTATTAAGTAAAACGACCCCATATAAGTAAAGTGTCCCCACCACCAGAGGATATAATATGAGCAGATTCTATATAAGACCGAGTGACAAAAAAGGCGATAAGATCTACGTGAGTGGAAAAGAGGCCCATCACATATTGGGCGTGATGAGGTTGAAAGTGGGTGACCCTGTGACCGCTTTCGATGGGGTAGGGGGGCAATACAGGGGGATTATCCATGAAACCGGAAAGAAGAGCCTTGTAATAAAGGTTAAAGAGACCGAAATAAAGAAATTAGCGAAAGGGTACAGCATCACACTGGCACAGGCGATACCGAGAAAGGATAAGGTCGACTATATAATACAAAAAGCCGCTGAGCTCGGCGTCGATAATATCATACCCATGATCAGCAAGAGAACGGTTGTCAAGATAAAAGGGGATAAGATATCCGCTAAACTCCAGAGGTGGGAAAAGATAGCGCGCGAGGCATCAAAACAGTGCGGAAGGGACACATTGACCCTGATCGAGAAGACAGTTCAATTTAGTCAGATACTGAACCGCGCGGGATCATACGACCTGGCCATAATGCCCTCGGTTGGCCACATAATGAGGCAGAGCCTCAAGTCGCTGCTTTTAACCTTCTCCGGAAAGTCTATACTTATATTTATAGGCCCGGAGGGGGGATTCGACCCTTTGGAGCTCGAGGCCGCCGCGAATAACGGGGTGAGGTTTGTATCGCTCGGAGAGAATGTCCTCAAGTGCGATACCGCTGCCCTGGCGACTATAGTCATGATCAATTATGCCCTTACCGATATATGAAAAAAAGAGTGAAGTTCTACACGCTGGGATGCAAGACCAATCAGTATGAGACACAGGCCATAAAAGAGTCCTTGATGGCTACAGGCGCGTATATCGAAGCCGAAAAGGGCCGGGAGTGTGACCTCTTTATTGTAAATACCTGCACGGTTACGGCTAAGGCTGATAAAGAGTCGCGCTGTACCGTTCGCCGTTGTAACAGAGAGAACCCCAAGGCAAAGGTCCTTGTAACAGGCTGCCTTGCAGAGATGGATGAAGAGATGATAAAGAGGCTGCCGGGTGTCTCTTTTATAGCGAAGAACCGGCAGAAATATGATATCCCATCATTGCTAGAAGGCCAAGAGCCGAGAGTCGAGGCCTGCCAAGAGAGATTTTACTCGCCGCTTGAGATAAGCAACTTTGGAGAGAGGGATAGAGCGTTTGTGAAAATCCAGGACGGCTGCGACAATTTCTGCTCTTATTGCAAAGTGCCTCTTGTGAGGGGTAGGTCGAGGAGCAGGCAGACCGGCGATATTATTCAAGAGGTAGAAAGGCTCATCAGCAAGGGGTTCAAGGAAGTCGTTCTTACAGGTATATGCCTGGGCGATTGGGGTGGAGACATTGCAATGAGACCTAGCCTGCGTGGACTTATAGATTTGATCTCTTCAATAAATGGAGACTTCAGGATACGCTTAAGCTCGATCGAGCCGAAGATGGTCACTGACGAATTGATAGCCTCTATATCAGATAATAAGAAGGTCTGTCCGCATCTTCATATACCACTCCAGAGCGGAAGCGACAGGATATTGAAGCTTATGAGACGGCCATATTCGGCCAAAGAATATATAAAGATCATCTCAAAGGCGAAAAGAGCGATTAAAGGGCTTTCGATCACATCGGATGTTATGGTAGGATTTCCCGGAGAGAGTAGAGATGATTTTAATGCGACTCTTAAGATGGTCCGGCAGATCGCGCCCTCGCGCCTCCATATCTTTGCATATAGCAGAAGAGAGGGGACCGCGGCGGCCCGGCTCAGATTGGATATATCTTCGGATGAGATCAACAGGAGAAGAGAGAGACTGGAAGAGGAAGTAGAGGCTTCATCATACAGGTATAGAAAGCGGTTTTTAAATAAGACCGTACAGGCGCTTATAGAATCAAAGAGGGATCCCAAGACAGGCCTTCTTACAGGATATACAGAGAGGTATATAAGATTTTTGCTGGATGGACCAGATGCAGCAATCGGTAAATTATTACCCCTAAAAATCCATAATGTGGATTTAAAAGCTACCTATTGTATATTTTAATTTATGCGTATCTCCTTTGTCTGCGGCGTCTTGACATTTGAGATTTTATGTGGTATACTTATAACACTTTATCAGAAATAATTATATGGAATTAGGAAAAATATTCACATACATAAACTGGGTAGATATAGTCATCCTAATTCTTTTGTTTAGAGCGTGTTATGTTGGTTTCATCAGAGGCCTAGGCAGCGAATTGATGCCCCTTATATTTACTTTCACCTCACTTGTAGTGGCGTTGCAATTTTATAAAAGCATGGGCGGTTTTATCGCAAGCCACACTCCGCTCTCACCACCTCATGCGAATTTCCTTATGTTTTTCACAATAATGTTTATTTCGATAATATTAGCGCGTGTGGTAATGCGTGTACTGGTAGGTAAGAGTGAGAATGCCCACGTCGCTACTATGTTTGACAGCGGCGGCGGTCTCTTCTTCGGTATCTTGAGAGGAATATTGCTGGTATCTTTTGTTACTTACGCGCTCTGGCTTACGCCGAGTGAATATATAAGCACCTCTGTCTCCCCGGGGTCATTCCTGGGAAAGAAGTTTTTAAAGATAGGTCCAGCGGTCCATGAGAAGACGATGGGAGTGCTCAAGCGCGATTGAGGATTCTTTAAGCTTAATGCCCACGCACCAGTCCTGCTTCGCAGTTGTTTACAGGGGAGAAGCGAGAAGATGCGGGGTTTCGTTTCACGGCGTAACACCGAAAGTAGAGAGGTCATGGCTGTAAGGCCGTGAAGTTTCACTTTGAGTTCCCGTAAGAGTGTACTGATAGACTGCGACCCGGGTATAGATGATGCCCTGGCGATCTTGTTTGCGCTCGCTTCAGACAACTTGAAGGTCGCGGGGCTGACCACTGTCTACGGAAACGTCGGCGTGGACCGGTCCACCGAGAACCTGATAAATATACTGGGTTTGACGAACCTCAGCTGCATCCCGCGCATAGGTAAGGGCGCGGCAAGACCACTCTTTGCAAAGAGCTTGGGTGAAAGGTTAGTCCACGGCAAGGATGGATTGGGCAATACCGATCTTGCGACCGGCCGTGAAGGCGTAGAGATTGAGGACGCCTGCGAGTTAGCGAG
>JAZFTF010000177.1:0-12601 GCA_036446495.1 Candidatus Omnitrophota bacterium
GCTCTTTGAAATGATCTCTTCCTCGAGCTCGAGAAGCAATTCTTCAAGATCTCCATCGTCCATATATCCACCGAAGAACGTGCTATCCCTGCCTTCTATCTCTTTGGCGAGATCCATCCACTCGCTTTTGTCTATCTCTGAAATGTCGTAAGAGGTGATATCTATGAGTGTCCCGTCATCGTCATAGTTGTAGATATCCAGCTGTTCGGGCTCACCGTCTTCGTCCCAGTCAGAAAGGGTAAAGTTAAAAGGCGCCCCCGATCCTGCGCCTCCGCCTGCACTCCCAAGTGCCCTCGTAGGCTCATCGTCCTCGTCTTCAAAGGGGCTTCTCCTTGCTGATTTCAAGCTCTGGAGGGCTTTGTCAAAATCGGCCTCCATGTTGCCTATCCTCTGCTCAAGGATGGCGTCTTCAAGCTCGTTCTTGCGATCCATCTCGCTCTCACGGTTCGCTTGCGACTTGCTCAGCACATCCGGACTCAAGAAGCTAGGCTTTGAAGACTTCTTCTGATCTAGGGGGCTGTCAAAAAGGTCGTAGCTTTCTAGTTCTAATTTTTCTAACACATCAGGGGGTAATAGTTCATGCAGCGGCTGACCCATCAGTTGCATCATTACTGTGCTAATATCATTATCTGCCGCCCAGACAACCTGTTGAAATAAAAAAGTCCCTATCACTATGATAGAGACTATCTTTACCCAGCGCATCGCGCGCCAGTTCATGATGCCAAAAACAACAGGGGAAGTATCGGACTGCTTGCCTTCAGCATCCCTTATGCTACTATTATCCCCTGAAGGCTCTGCATCGACAGTATTGTCGTGTGCCTCTTCCCTTTTAAACCCCATTAGCAACTACCCCTCTTAATTATATTTTCGCTTTTATTCCCAGTAAAAACGAATATGAATAAGAACTTTTATAATGTTTTAAATTTATAGCGATAAAAAAAACCGAGTTACGAGATGGCCAAAAAAATAATCCGTTCGGTAACCCGGCTGTCTACTTGACTAGACCCTATGGTTTTGCGCCCCTCGCTTACGCGAAGTTTACCTTTTCGTGGATTCTCTCGAAGTAAATTGGCACTAATAACTTTGTAAATACAATTATTTACCCTCGAAAAAAAAAGAACTTTCAAAGAACTATTGACCTTTTCTGTTGCAACATAAGTATATCACAAAACATCAAGAGTGACAAGGCGCAATAACCACCTTTTTGAATGGTTAATAGTTCTCCTAATTGTTTATATTTCCTTAAGTTATCGCAACGGAAACCTGTGGATATTTTTTTGAGATTTGCCCTCTGATCCTGTATCTATATTTTTATGTAATTTAATGCTATTATATTCACTTTATATATGCGTCGACGGGGTTTTTTACGATCTTTTTGTAAATTTTCCGGGTCTTCTTAATAAAACAGGCAAAAAAGCTGGATCTATTACTTAATACATTACTCAACTGCAAGCTGATTTATATGCCTTGATAATTCTCGATTCTAGGCTCTTGTATTGAACTTTAGGCATATACATCATGGCATGAAGGTCACTCAATAGGTTTTGTTTGCCTTATTTGCCTATCTTTTCGATCTTTATGCCTTCGAAGATGAGATATGTGGCAGGAACTACAAATAATGTAAGTATAGTCGAACTGGAAAGACCACTTATAACAGTGATGGCCAGGGGTGCCCACAGATTGGCGCTCTCACTCTTGTCTAGGGCCATGGGTAATAAGCCAAGAACAGTGGTAGCCGTCGTCATCAGTATGGGCCTTAACCTATTAACGCATGATGTTACGATCGCCCTTGTGGTCTTATATCCTCTGCTCTTTAGCTGGTTTATCCTGTCTATTAGAATGATCGCGTTATTGACCACTATACCACCTAAGAGAACAAGACCCACAACAACGCCCATGCTGACAGCCTTCTTCGTAATTACTAGGGCCACTACAACACCTATTATCGCTAAAGGTACTGAGAACATGATAATAAGCGGCTGCTTATATGATTCAAAAAGCCCGGCCAGTACCATATAAACCAAGGTAAGCATAAGGATTATTGTGGGAAGAAATTGTTTCTGGGATTCCACCATATCGGTGTATCCACCGCCAAATCTATAGAAATATTCTTCAGGAAATTCTATATCACTAAGCCCCTTTTCTATAAGGGCTACAGCCTTGCTTAAACTGATATTCCCGACATTCGCGCTTAGCTGGATCATGCGCGATTTATTCTTCCTCCAGATCTCGCTGGGGCCAAGATCAAACTTAAAATCGGAGACCTGTTTTAAAAGTATCCTATCTTGGTCCGGGGTGCTCAAGACCAGGTTCTTTAGATCCTTGAATGTCCTTCTGTACTTCTCATCGATCCTGGCTATTGTTTCAACCTCTCTGCTTTCTGTATGATAATATGTGGCCCGCATACCCCTCATCTGAGCGTGTATCGCCAGAGCAACGTCATTGACATTCAGTCCGTAGAGGGCCGCCCTATGCTTATCTACCATAACGCCCATCTCGGGCCTGCCCTCTCTCATCCTTATCTTTACATCGGTAAGCCCTTGTATGCTTCCTATTCTCCGCGACATAGCCACAGCGAGCTCGCGCAATATCTTGTAGTCGTGTCCAAAGATATCGAGTAATACCTCTTTAGTTCCGACCTCTTGTGGCTCTTCAAAATATATAAATGGTTGTTGTATTGTCTCACCCTGGGGATAATAAAGCTTTATGCTCTCTACTTGTGGCCTAATAGACTCTATTACTTCTTTTGTTGACTTTTTCCTCATGGTAAGGGGGACAAGCTTTACATAGACCTTGGATATCCAGGGCTCTACTCGGCTGGATATATTCTTGACTTCCGGGACAGTCTTCAAGACCCCCTCAACCTTCTTACAGGCCATATCACTTACTTCCAGCCTCGTGCCGGTGGGCATCCTTATAAATATGGTAAAATCGCTCTGCTGAGTACTCCCTATGAATTCCTTATCAAGCCGCGTGAACCATATGATCGACACGATAAAAAGCAGGAGCATCCATGTCAAAAATTTTCTTTGGTTTCTTAAGACATATATGAGGCGTTTTCTATAGAATCTCCCGATATCGATTATCCAGGGGGGCGATTCAGATATAAGCTGGCTCTTCGAAGAAAGTAGGGGGACCACCGTAAGGGCGACAAGCAGGGATGCCACTAGGGAGAATGTGACCGCGATCCCAACGACGCCGTACATCAATCTCATCTGCACGTTCATAAACAGCATTGGCAGGAAAACTACCAAGGTAGTGAGTGTGCCCGCTATTATAACTGTCGTCATCTCCTCGGAGCCTAGTATGGCCGCTTTTTGCGGGTCGGTCTCGCCTTCTATCCTGTGCCTGAATATATTCTCCAGGACAACTATGCCGTTATCGACCAACATACCTATCCCCAGCGCTAGCCCGGCCAGCGTCATTATATTCAACGTGATAAGCATCATGTTTGAGACATTGATAAGATACATAAACGCGAATGTGATCATGACCGATATGGGTATTGCCAACGCGATTATCAATATAAATCTTAGTTTCTTAAAAGCCAATAAGAAGCCTACCAGAAGCACGAGCGCGACGTACAGGAAATTTGTTGGCAAACAGAGTATGCCCCCCATGAATATAAATATCGGTATATACAGTTTGGTCGGAAGCTTTGTTAAAAATAAAAGAAGTATCACTATTGCAAGAAGGGCGCCCCTTAGGAGAGATGTCTTGACGGTATCTATAGATCCCACTATAAACTCGGCCTGGTTGAAAGTCGTGGTCAGTTTTATGTTCTTATCGAGAACCGCATTTATAAGGTCGATCTGTTCTTTTACTCCTTCAACAACACTTATTGTGTTGGCAGTCGACTCTTTCTGTATATATATAGATACGACCGGTCGCACATTGAGACGGGCAAACCCTGTGGGGTCTAAATAAGAGTCCTTTACCTGGGCGATATCCTTGAGCCTTATGATAGACCCTGTAGGAGATGTGGTCAGTCCTATGTTCTTTATCTGCTCTATGTTCTCGAACTCGCCTATGGTCCTTACCAGATACTTTTGTTTGGACCTCTCTATCTCGCCCGCGAGAAGATTGAGATTGTTGAGCCCCAATATACTTATGACCCTGTTTAATGAGAGCGAGTGCGCGGCTAGCCGCCGCTGGTCGACCTCCACTAGTATCTTTCGTTCGCGCCCTCCTCCTACATCGACGTTTGCCACGCCGCCGACCCTCTTTATCTTGTCCTTTATCTTCTCATCGACAACCCTGCGCAGATGTTCCGGAGAATAGATATTGCTCGTCATGGCTAATATCATTATAGGATAGTCGGAATATCTGTAATTGGCGATGACGGGTTTTTCTATCTCACGGGGCAGCTTGTTCTTGACCTTGGCAAACTTCTCTCTCACTTCAAGCGCCGCGAAGTTCATGTTGGTGCCTGGCTCGAAACTCAATACTATCGTAGCTTCGGCCTCTTTTGAGATGGATAAGAGATCTTTGAGATGGCTGACCGTACCTACCGCCTCTTCAATAGGTTTTGTAACGCGCTCCTCGACCTCCACGGGGGGTATACCCCCCCTTATCCGCACTATTATACTGATCTCCCCGAAGCTGATATTGGGCATAAGCTCAACGGGAAGATAAGTTATGGAGATAAGGCCGAAAAGGCAGGCAATAATAACCGCCATTAATATAGTCACCGGCCGCTGGATGGCTATATGCGGTAAAGCCATTATTCTTTCACGCCTCGTAGCTTATTGAAGATGGTCTGCGTTGAAAGATAGAGTGTGGGTATTATGATAAGCGTCAGGAATGTCGCTATGAGCAGGCCCCCCATAACAGTTATCGCAAGCGGCGCCCTCATTTCCGAACCTTCGCCTGTGGCTAGCGCCATCGGTATCAACCCGAAGACAGTCGTAAGCGCTGTCATCATTATCGGGCGAAGCCTCGTCTGTGAAGCTATTATTATAGAATCAAAAAGTTTTATGTTCTTTCCCCTCAGTAGATTTATATAGTCTATAAGGACGATCCCGTTGTTGACTACTATGCCCCCCAACATAATAACGCCCAAGAGAACCACTATGCTCATGGTCGTATTCGTTATAAGAAGCGCCCAGGCCACCCCTATAAGAGAAAGCGGAACAGTAAACATGATTATAAACGGCTGCCACAATGATTCGAATATAGAGGCCATTATCATATAGACCAATACGACTGCAACTATCAACGCGAAGATAAGGCTTTTGAAAGACTCCTGCATCTGCTCGCTCTCGCCTCCCAACTTTATCACATAGCCATCCATCAATTTGACATTAACCAGAACTTTCTCGATATCCTCTATGACCTTGTCCAGTCCCCTTTCGAATATATTTGCCGTAACTACAACGGTCCTCTCCTGATCCAAGCGATCTATCTGGCTCGGACCCTTCCCTATGCCGAAATAAGAGACCTCGGATAACGGCACATCGAGACCCAGGGGGGAATGGATTAGCAAACGTCTCAGTTTAGAGATGTTGCCCCTGTCTTCCTGACGCAGCCTGACCTTTATATCTATCTCTTTACCTTTTTCCTTAAATTTTGTCACTACGTAGCCCTTTATGGCTATGTGCGAGGTCTGGGCTATGTCGGTCACGGATAATCCGTACACCGCGGCCTTATCCTTGATAACATATGCCTTTGTTTCAGGAGAAGGGGGTGTCAGGCTCGTCTTTACCCCATATATGCCCGGTACCCTGCTTATAAGTTTCTTTACTCTTATAGCGTATCTTCTGAGGAGTCCCAGATCCTCTCCTTTTACCTCAAGCGCTATAGGCGCAGATCCCATGATAGATGTCTTAAACATGGATTCTTGAAGCAGATATTCTATCTCTGCGCGTTCTAGTTTGATCTTTGCCAATGCATCCTTTATATCCTGTATCACTTCCTGCGTGGACCTCTGCTTGTCTTTGTCTAAATTCACGATTATCCTTGCTTGGTGTGAACCGAGCGCCTGCAGGGCTTCTTCCCCGATCTTTCCTTTGGTCGAACCTACTGTCGTCGATACATTGTCTACATCCTGGGTGTTGAGAATGGTATCCTCAACCCTCTTGGCAACCTTGTCTGTCACCAAAAGGAGAGTTCCTGTAGGCATGGTTATGTTGATCATGAACTGCCCCTGGTCGATCTTGGGCATCAGTTCTTTGTCAACGAAGGTGAAGAGTGAAATGCTCACCAAAAATATAACAAAGATCAAAAAGAGGGTCAATATCTTGTGCGAAAGGAACCATTTTAAAAATTCCGAATATACGCCGTAGAAGCCCTCCTTGTTGATGGCATTCGGTTCTTCCAAAGCGCCCGATGCAGTCTTGACCTTTCCTCCCATGCTCATCACAGGTATAAGAGAGAGCGCGACTATAAGCGATCCGAGAAGCGAAAAGGTAACCGTAAAGGCCAGCTCTTTAAAGAGCTGGCCCGCTATGCCTATAACGAATACTATGGGGAGAAATATGGCTACTGTCGTCAGCGTAGAGGCAAATATCGCTCCGCTGACTTCGGTTGTAGCTGTGCTAGCAGCTGTCTTAGCGTCCGTGCCAGATTGGCGATGCCTGTATATATTCTCGATAACGACGACTGCATTGTCTACAAGCATACCAACACCCAACGCAAGCCCTCCAAGAGACATCATGTTAAGGCTGAGTTTCCCGAAGTACATAAAACTGAAGGTTACCATGATAGAGATAGGTATAGAGAGGGTGACTATAAAAGAGCTCTTAACGTTTCTTAAAAATACGAGAAGTACCAGGAAGGCAATGACACCTCCCTGCAGCGCCGCGTCCCTGACCCCGTTTATCGAACTCTTTATAAAACTTGACTGGTCATAGACGATCTCTATCTGGACCCCGCGGGGGACGTTCTTGCGTATATCCTTAAGGGCCATGACTATCTTGTCTGATACCCTTATAGTATTCGATACAGCCTGTTTCTGTATAGATACAGATATATTATCCTGGCCATTGTACCGCGATATACTCGTTACTTCCTTGAAGGTATCCTTGACCTTTGCTATGTCCTTTAGAAGGATAAGCCTCTCCGTGGGCATACCGTCATCGTCAAACTTTGGCCGTTGTTCGACCCTAGAGTATCGCGGGAATCTCCAATCATCCTCCGTCTCTTCTCTGGCGACCGCGATCTGCTCTATCTCGGAGACTTCCTGAAACTCGCCTATGGTCCTTATAAGGTATTCTGTAAAGACTTCTTTAATAGTACCGGCAGGGTAGTTGATGTTCGCATCTCTTATGGAATTAACAACATCCAAGATCGGTATGCTCGAAGCCTGAAGTTTGTCCTGGTCTATCTCTACAAGTATCTCTCTCTCCGCGCCGCCAGCAACCTCGGCCGAGGCCACGCCTTCTATCTTCTCTATCTCGTTTTCTATATACTTTTGTGTTATGGCCCTCAGTTTTGCCGGGTGCATATCGCCGATCACAGATAACGTCATTATCGGCAGGTCGAAGGGATTGAACTTCTTTACTATGGGCTCTTCCGCATCTATCGGTAGACGCTCTTTTACAAGGTCGAGCTTCTCCCTCACCCCGAGGGCGGCGAAGTCCATATTGGTACCCCATGAAAATTCGGCAATTACTATCGAAACCCCTTCTTTAGATATGGATGTCACGCTCCTCAGGTTGCTGACTGTTCCTATGGACTCTTCTATAAGGCGTGTTATTTGGGTCTCTATCTCCTCAGGAGCGGCGTTCTCGTATGAGGTCACTACCGTCAGCTGGGGATATGTTATCGGGGGGAAAAGCTCTTGAGGCAATCTATTCCACGACATAACACCCAGAAGGACTATGGCGCTGAAGATCATTGCCGTGGTTACCGGTCTCTTTACTGAAAAATCTGGTAGGCTCATTAGAAGTTATAAAAATTGTTCCTGGACTTCTGTAACTATAACATTCATCTGATCATTAAGTTTTTCTTGGGTCTCGACTACAACTAGCTCACCATCCTCTATCCCCTCCTTTATCACTGAAAAATCGCTTGAGCGGTATTCGAATAAGATTGGTCTAGCCTCGGCCACTCCGGACTCTCCCACTTCTTCTTCTATAAAGACCTCTTCAGGCTCCTCTTCGAACCCCTCTTCGTCCTCGACCTCTGTCATGTGTACGACAAATACCACATACCCTTCTTCTGTCTTGTTCAATGCCGTATTCGGTATGACTATCGCGTTCTCTTTAGTGTAAACATCCACCAGGACCCTCGCAAACATGCCGGGCAAGAGCAGTCTCTTAGTATTGCTTATCCTTATCTTGTTGGTCTGCGTCCTGGAGCGCCCCTCGATGATCGGCGAGATATTATCTACTTTCCCTTTAAAGTCAATATCCGGGTATGTGTCTACATAAACCTTCGCGTTCTGGCCCACGCGCACCTTCCCTATATCTCTCTCTATAATTCCTATCTCCACGAATACATCCGCGTCGTCTATAAGAGTGACTATCTTGTCGTTGCTCGTAACGAATTCTCCTATCTCCGCATCCCTCGTGCCCAGGACAGAGTCGCGCGGGGCATACAGGTATGTCTTATCAAGATCGCTCTTTGCCGACTCATACTCGAGCTCTGACTGTTCAAGCTTTGCCTTTATGATCGAGCCTATCTCAAACAGCTTTTTCGACTTATCAAGCTCTATCTGCGCGTACTTGAGCTTAAGGAGGGCGTCGTACTGGTCTAGGGACGCTATTATATCGCCTTCCCTCACCTCTTCTCCTTCCCTGAAGTTCATAGAATCGACTACGCCGTTTATCTCGAACCTCAGATCCATCTCCCTATAGCCCTTTACAGTGCCCAGGCTCGGCAAGGTATCCTCAAAGTCTCTTCTCGCTACTTTATATACTTTAACGAGTATGGCCTCTTCAGGCATCTCATCAGGAAGCGGCAGGGCCTCTTCTTTAGCAAAAAACTTATTCAAGAACGGTATCTTGTCCAGGGGGAGGCTCTTCAAGGACTCCATGACAGAGGACTTGATATTCCCCATATAGACCTTCCCTTGGTCCGTTCTTGCGAATAGTATCACCCCCGCTATGATCAACAAAAATATTAACGTCAGAGCTGGTATAAAAATATTGCGTCTTTTTTTATTTTCTGCCAAATCTTCACCTGCTTATTTGTAATATCCGCCCAGCCCTATCGCCTTGTTTATCCGGGCTACGGCTATGTAATAATTCCCAAGCGCATCTTTATAGACCCCCATCGACGCGAAGAGCTTATTTCTGGCTTCGACAAGGTCCTCATATGACGCCTCGTTGTAATCCTTTCTCACCTTCTGGATCTCGAGCTCCTTTTTATAGAGCTCTATATTTATCTGCGCGTTCTCGATTTTTAGCTTCGACTCTTCGAAGCTGTAGAACGCTTCGTCTATATCGCTATAAATATCTTTCTCTGATTTATTAAACTCATCAAGCGCCTCTTTATATTTTATGGACGTGTCTTTGATGTCGGTCTGCCTTTCCATATTATCGAAAAGGTTTATCCGCAGTTTATCTGTCTCCGATTTAGTATTGCTCTCGAACGTGGTCACTGTAGGCGCGAGCTTTGTGTGCTTTTTCTGATAATCCACTGTGTGCGGCCCCCAGGGGATGCTGACTGTGGCCCCTATAACCTTTTCATTCTTGAGGAAGTGCCTCAATGGCTCTACGTTGAGCGGCTCCAGGTGCTCCGCCGCTTTGAGATATTTACCGAATATATCTATCTGAGGAAAGGTCTTCGCCTGCGCGATCCTTTCCGATAGCTTCGCGACTTCCGTATTAAAATAGCTTATCCTGTACTCAGGCTTGAACTGTTTCGCGAGCTCAACACACTCGTTCCTGTCTATCTCTATTGTTTTATGAGCAAGCCGGGCGTCTATTTTTATTTCGGCATTTATGTCGAGGTTCATCACCTTCTTGATCTCAAGGGTCGATAACGCTATATTGTTCTTGTGCGTAAAGAGGATCTGGCTTATATTATGCAGGGATGCCCGCAGCCTTAAAAAATCTATCTCTGTCATGAGGTCCAATCCAAACTCTTTCTCCGCCATGTCAAAATCGGCTCTCGCATCACCGAGCAGCTCTCTCTGAAAATTAAACTTATTTATCACCTTTGCGAGCCCATAATACGCCTTGCTAGTCTCGAAGATGATATCTTCTTTCTCTTTGTTCAGGTTCTCGCTGGCGACTTTCATGTTTATCTTGGCCTGCTCCCAGAGATTCAGTATCTCTCCTCCATGGCTTATCGGCTGTTTAAACTCGAGGCCGAACTTTCTTCCTACATAATGGGCGTTAGAGATCTCGCCACGGGTTTCATTCCACATGAGACTAAACTGAGGGAAGAGCTCGCGGAACGTCGCGTTGACCTTCATCTTTGAGAGTTTTATCTTCTCTTCGCCTATCTCGACCGTCAGGCTGTTGGCTATCGCTATCTGTATGCAATCACCGAGCATCAGCGCCTTGCCTGAATAGTCCTGAATATCGGCATCTGCCGCATAATCCTTGACCGGGCGCTTCTTGAACATCTCTTTTATGTCTCTCTTCTTATCCCGCGCCTGTTTATCTTTTTCGAGCAACTCTTTCTCTTTAGCGAGTTTGACCTTCTCTCTTTCTATCCGGGCCCTTTCCTTATCTATCGCATCCTTGGCGATGTTTATCTCTTTTTTCTCTTTTATAATACCCTTTTTATCTTTGGCCAGCTCTTGGCGCATGTTAATAAGCGACGCCTCTTCTCTCCTGGCCATTATCTGTACAAGCTCTTCTTCTAGCATTCTGGCTTCATCCATATTTCTAGGGCTTGCGGGGATTGTCTTCTTTTCCCCTATATTAAGTGTAAAGGCCGTATCGTCCTCTTGGAAGTTATAAGACGATGGGCTGTCGAGCTCTATGGTTACAAAATCGAAGGAATAATAAGGGGACCCGGGGCCTTCCGGCATATCTCTACCTTTGACGAATTTTATAGACCGGACAAGCCCTTCGTCAAAATAGATAGCCTCTTCAAAATCGCACCATACCGGGTCAAGGGGGTCTACGACTATCCTGTAGGGGTTTTCAAGCTCATATGTGATATAATTGACGTGGTCGTTCGTCTCTATCTGGAGCTCTGCAGCTCCATCAAAGCTCTGGTATTCAACATTCCTGATGATAAATGTCTCGGCGGGTTCTATTGCCTCGCTCTCCGTAATTCTGATGGAGAATACGGATAGAAAAAATAAAGAAAGTATTAACACCTTCCTAATCAATCCTTAGAGCCCTCCGATCCGTTCTGTGTCTCTCCGGGGGTTTGCGTGGGGGTGATGTTCTCCTTTTCTTCTCTCTGATCTTTCTGTTTCCGCTTCTTCCTATAGTCCCTCATATATTCGCGCATGTAGATCCTATACCGGTCTTTGTGCTCTTGCCTGTACAGCTTGAGATACTCCTGGTGCCTCTCCCGCCACCTCTTCGCCCTATCTTTGCATGTCTCTTTCCAAGTCGCGTCTTTTGCCTCTCGGTACCTGAAGTAATTCGGGTTGTGCCCTCTCCACATCTTCATGTTGTCGAGCTGGCGTTGATATTGGCACTCCAAGTTAGAACATATTTCCTGATTTGGCCTATACTTGTTCGGTATAAACCATTTTTTACATACAGGACATATTCTTTCTTTTGCCATACAAATCCTCCGTTATATGCGACCGCGATCCCGGAAACCCGCTCCGGCCTTAGAGATCTGCGAAGACCTCCCGCAAGACCAGACAACAGGCACCGAGTGAAACCGCGTCTTCGCTGAGCCCCGAAGGTATGATCCTTACGCGGCTGGCCGGTTCTTCAAACGCCAGTTTCCTCACAGCCTTTCTTATAGATTCAAGTATTAACTCGCCTGCCTTCTCTATGCCGCCACCGATCACTACTACCTCGGGATTGAAGAGGTTTATAAGATACGCGACTCTCGTACCCAGGCCTATTCCGGCGGTCTCTATCAAGTCTGTGGCGACCTTGTCGCCGTCCCTACCCGCTTTTACTATATCATGTAAGGTCATCTCATCCATCTTGCCGTTGGCATACTCCAGGATCTTTGTTCCTATGCCTTTCTGGATTATGTTCTTGGCCTCTTGGACCATTCCGAGATCCACCCCTAGAGGCCTTAGGTAATAGAATTCGTCGGGAGTCAGGGACGCGCCGTCTTTGCCGGGCTGTTCGACCGCTAGCTGTATCTCGCCTGCGCTCCCTCCGGCGCCACTATAGATCTCTCCTTTTATTATTATCCCGCATCCCACGTCTGAATATATATAGAGCATGTTCTCTACATCCGCTTCAATGGTAAGCCTCTTCTCTCCATAGGCCGCACATGTGGCGTCATTGCCTATGTATGTGCTTATCCCGAACCTCTTTTCTGCCTCAAGCCTGAGCGTCGCGTAGCTGGAAGAAGTCTTGCCCCTCTTAGAGTTGGTATCCCTTACAGTACCGGCTATATCATCTATCACGCCGGATATCCCGAAACCTATCCCCTTTATCTTTTCTTTATCTACCTTTGCCTCATCTATAACTTGCTGGATGCTATCAAGAGAAGCGTTAGTAACCTCTTCCATGTCGCCTGTTGGCCTATTGATGGATTTTCTCGCCACGACATTAAC
>JAZFTF010000178.1:0-5757 GCA_036446495.1 Candidatus Omnitrophota bacterium
ATATTGAACCTGCCTGATATAGTTCCAGAGATACCCAACCTGGATAAATACCGCAAGATCGATAAGGAAGTTCTGACAGCCCTCTAATATAATACCTCAAAATACTATTGATTATATCAGTATAATGTCATAAAATAAGTAACGCGCCGAAGTGGCGGAACTGGCAGACGCACCGGTCTCAAAAACCGGCGAGGGTAACCTCATGAGGGTCCGACTCCCTCCTTCGGCACCATCCAAGGGGAAAACCAAGGTTTTCCCCTATGGCGTTCCGCCTTCGGCGGAACTGTTACTCCTTTCCTTAAAGGAAAGGATTTGTTCTGCAGGGGTTTTGGAATGCGTATCGGGGTACATGTTTCCATAGCGGGGAAGATCTACGAGGCCATAGACAGGGGCAAGGAGCTGGGGTGTGACACGATCCAGATATTCAGCCGTAACCCCAGGGGATGGAAGGTCACAGCACTCGATCCTAAAGACGCAGCAGAGTTTAAGAGGCGCAAAAAAGAGTCTGGCATATCCCCGGTACTAGTGCACATACCGTACCTTATAAATCTCGCAAGCCCTGATGACGAACTCCGAAAAAAGTCTATCAAAGCCTATATAGAGGATTTAAAGCGTGCAGACTCACTCGGCGCTGAATACTTTGTGACGCATCTCGGAAGCCATGTCGGTACGGGAGAAGAAGCGGGTATCAAGAGATTCATCGAATCTTTAAATGCAATAATAAGTAAAGCTAAGCCTAGATGCACCATTCTTCTAGAGAACACAGCGGGCTCCGGAAATAATCTCGGTTATAGTTTTAAGCATATAAAGAAGATAATAGACGGCATAAAGGATAAAAATAGAATAGGCGTCTGCCTGGATACAGAACACGCCTTTGCCGCCGGGTACGACATATCTACAAAAGAAGGCCTTGATAATACCCTGAAAGAGTTTGATGACGAAGTAGGTCTCGACAGGCTAAAAGCGATACATTTTAATGATTCTATGGTAAAATTAGGTTCCAGGAAGGACAGGCACCAACACGTAGGTGCCGGCGAGATCGGCAAGGCCGGCATGAAGAGGATAATAAAACATCCTAAGCTTAAAGGGCTTCCCTTTATCATGGAGACGCCGAAGAAGGGGCCGAAAGACGACCTTATGAACATTGGCGTAACGAGAGGTTTTAATAGCTGACTATGGAGAAGGCGTATCCTTTTGATAAGATAGAACCAAAATGGCAAAAACACTGGGAGAAGACAAAGCTCTTCAGTGCCGATACTTCCGATCACAAGAATAAGTATTATTGCCTTATGATGTTTCCATATCCTTCCGCGGCCCTTCATGTGGGCCATGGTAGAAATTATATAATTGGGGATGTCGTCGCCCGATACAAGATCATGAAGGGCTTGAATGTATTGACTCCTATGGGCTGGGACGCCTTTGGACTTCCCGCGGAGAACGCCGCCATAAAAAATAAGCTCCATCCAAAAGTCTCTACCTTCCGGAATATAGATTACATGAAAAAGCAGCTTAAACAGTGGGGGATAGGGTACGATTGGGCGCGGGAGGTAAACTCCTGTACGCCTGAATATTATAAATGGACCCAATGGATATTCTTAAAGCTTTACGAGAAAGGGCTCGCCTATAAGAAGAAGGCGGCGGTGAATTGGTGCCCTTCCTGCAGCACCGTCCTGGCTAATGAGCAAGTCGTCAACGGCAAGTGTGAACGCTGTGATTCATTGGTAACCCAGGAATATCTGGAGCAGTGGTTCTTTAAGATCACAGATTACGCCGAGAGACTGCTCAAGGACCTCGATAAGCTGACCGAGTGGCCGAAGCGCGTAAAGACAATGCAGAAAAATTGGATAGGCAAGAGCTACGGCGTAAAGATAGATTTTCCAATTGTAGACAGCGATGATAAACTCCCTTGTTTTACGACGCGCGTCGACACTATATATGGCGCTACTTATATGGTATTGGCTTCCGAACATCCATCCGTAGATAAACTTATTGATAATTCCGGGAATAAATCCGAGATAAAGGCCTTCGTCCAAAAGGTGAAGAATGAGAGTGTACTCCAACGTTCCGCTCTCGATACGGAGAAAGAAGGCATATTTACAGGTCGTTTTGTTATAAATCCCGTCAATGGCAGAAAAATACCGCTGTGGATATCGAATTATGTGCTTATGGAGTACGGGACGGGCGCGGTCATGGCCGTTCCGGCGCACGACCAGAGAGACTTCGAATTTGCAAAGAAATACGGCCTTCCCATAGAAGTTGTTATAGATAGGCCGGGAGATCCTCTTGATGCTAAAACTATGAAAGAGGCGTATGTCGAAGATGGGATCATGGTCAATTCCGAGCCTTTTAATAAGATATCAAATGTAGAGGCTATGACATCTATAGCGGTATACATGGAGGAGCGCGGCATAGGCCAGAGGACTGTAAACTTTAAGATACGAGACTGGCTTATCTCAAGGCAGAGGTATTGGGGGGCGCCGATCCCAATAATCTATTGTGATAAGTGTGGCATACAGCCTGTTCCGGAAAAAGACCTGCCTGTGAAACTTCCAGAAAAGGTTGAATTCAAGTCCCGTGGAGTATCTCCTCTTAAGGAGGTCGACTCTTTCGTCAACACAAAATGCCCTAAATGCAAAGGCAAGGCCACTCGTGAGATCGATACTATGGATACATTTGTCGACTCGAGTTGGTACTACTTGCGCTATATATCGCCTAAAGATAATAATCAACCGTTTGACAAAGAAGATGTCAACAGATGGCTGCCGGTCGATCAATATATCGGCGGCATAGAACATGCGATCCTTCATCTTCTGTATTCCCGATTTATAACCAAGGTCTTCTGTGATCTCGGGCTTATAGGCTTCGACGAACCATTCAAGAATCTCTTTACACAAGGGATGATAATAAAGGACGGGGCAAAGATGTCTAAGTCTAAAGGAAATGTCGTAAGTCCCGATAACCTTATAAAAGAATATGGTGCGGATACAGTCAGGCTCTATACGCTATTTATAGGCCCTCCAAAGAAGGATGCCGAGTGGTCCGACAGGGGAGTGGAAGGGGCGTATAGATTTCTAGGGAGGGTTTGGCGCCTTACTGAGAAGGTTACATCGGCCAAAAAGATAGAGAAGTCCAAAGGCAATGCAGACCTAAAGCGTAAGACACACCAGACGATAAAGAAGGTTACAGAGGACATAGAGAGGGAGTTCCATTTTAATACGGCCATAAGCGCCGTTATGGAGCTTGTAAACGAGATCTATAGCGCCCTAAGCAGCGACGAGAAGATAGACGAAATTGTAAAAGAGGCGGTCAGGACCGTTGTCATATTGCTTTCACCGCTTGTCCCGCACATCTCTGAAGAGTTATGGCAGAAGATGGGCAATAAATCCACGATATTTAAGTCAAACTGGCCCGATTATGACAAGGAGCTTATAAAGACCGCGAAGATCACGATGCCCATCCAGATAAACGGCAAACTCCGATCAAAACTAGAAGTGGAATCAGGCATAAGCGAAGAGGTCTTAAAGAACCTCGTACTTTCCGATGAAAAGATCAAGAAATGGATCGACGGCAAGCCTGTTAAGAAGATAATCGTTGTACCAAACCGCCTTACCAACCTCATTATCTAGACTAGGGGACAAGCCTGAGCTCAATTCTGGGACAGGTCTGAAGCTAATTTTGTCCCGCCTCGTCTTATTTTTTTTCTACTCGGCGGGACCCCGCCGAGTATATGTTAACTGCTGGGAGGCGGGAAAAACGTCCCTAGTGTTAGAAATCTCAAAATCAGGTTTAATACCTTGTCCGGTTGATATACCCGCACTATAATCGAAGACGTTATGTTAGATCTGACCAGAGAGGAGAAGATAGTCCTTGTCTTTATCCTGGCATCTTTTCTTGTTGGCTCGACCGTGAGCCACTATGGAAAGAGGTCGAAGAATTTTCCGGCCATGCGACCGGTCTTGAGGGGGCAAGGTGAGCGCGCTCTCAAAGAGATCAATATCAATACGGCAGACACAAACGCCCTTATCAAAATAAAAGGAGTGGGCGTGAAGACGGCCGAGCGCATAATAGGCTATCGGCAGGTGAACGGCCCATTTTTTTCTAAAGAAGATATTATGAATATAAAAGGTATAGGGCCAAATAAATTTAAGGCCTTAAAAGAGCACATAAGCGTGAAATGAAAGATGCGCCTTTAAGCTGGTTAGCTGCGGCATTTATTGTCGGCATATGGATCGCTAAATATACTGCGCTGACATTTTTAGTATCCGCGACCGGCTCATTCCTCGCACTGACAGGAACTCTATTTTTGCTGAAAAATAGGAAACTGTCGATCGTTTGCATGCTTCTAGCGACGGTTTTATTGGGAGGGGCAGCCTTAAAGGATTCACAGGCCCTCCCGCCGCACCATATATCAAATTTTACACCATACAAAGCGAAGAGAGTATCTATAGAGGGCCTTGTTGAGAGCGACCCTACAAATACAAAGTCCTCATGCGCTTTTATATTAAGGGCCAAAAGCCTGATAATGGAAGAGAAGGAATATGAAACACTGGGCAGGCTGCTCGTCAGATCTTTTGGCAAGGAGAGCTTCTCTTACGGCGACAGAGTATATCTCGAAGGGAATCTCTACAGGATACCTAGTTACAGGATCTCGAGCAATTTTAATTATAGGGCTTACATGGAGAGCAAAGGGATCTATTCAATATTAAGCATAAGCAAGAATTCTCACACAAGAGTCCTGGAAAATGGGAGGGGCAGCCCTCTGAAGACCCTCGCGTATCGATTGAGAAGAGAGGTAAAGGAGATGATCGCGGACAATATGTCGCCTTTTTCGGCAAGCATGCTTTCGGCTATTATTTTAGGTACGAGGGAGAACATGCCTGATCCGTTGAGGCAGATCATGGTCCGCTCAGGCACAATACACATAATAGCGATCAGCGGCCTGCACGTCGGGCTGGTAAGTTTAATAATCCTGATGATCCTAAAGTTTTTTGGAACACCCAGAAAGACTTCCTATATTATTACGTTTTGCATGCTGGTATTCTACTGTATACTTACAGGCGCGAGGACGCCTGTGGTCAGGGTCACATTAATGGCCACGATAATATTCACAGGGCTTATCATCAACAGAAAGGCAAGCATATATAATGCGCTTGGGGCGGCCGCTTTAGTGATCTTGGTCATCAACCCCACACAGATCTTTGACCTGAGTTTTCAACTATCTTTTGTGAGTGTGATATCTATCTTGGCGCTTTCTCCAAAGATAAAAAACTATCTTTTTAAAAACGCGGATCCCGGGCCGGTTAAAAGAACACTTGGCGCTTTATTCTCGACATCCTTTGCCGCCTGGGCAGGACTTCTACCTCTTACCGTGTACTATTTTAAGATAGTTACACCCATTGCGGTATTGGCGAACATGATAGTTGTGCCTTATATGGCCCTCGTCGTAGGCGGCGCACTTTTGGCCATTACCGTAGGATATATAATACCGTCCGCCGCGCCCATATTCTTCGCGACATGCGAACTCTCAGTCGTGTTTTTGATAAAGATGATAGAACTATTTGTAAGCCTGCCGGGTTCGCATTTTTACATATCTCAAATAACTAGCTTTTGAGTTTCATTCCATGTTAGTGCTAAAAACTTTTAGAAACATTCTCTTCGGAGAGCAGAATATAACATATCGTAAATAACTATAAGGAAATAAAATAAACTGGCTTTTTGATATTTTACTATTGACAAGACCCCCATTCTGTGGTATGC
>JAZFTF010000179.1:0-5857 GCA_036446495.1 Candidatus Omnitrophota bacterium
GATGAGGCACAGAGGCAGGAGATACTCAAAGAACCCCTTATCCAGTCAGCTATAGAGATATTCGACGGAAGGATAGTAAGAAAGAATTAAAGATGTCTGCTATACCTAAGTCTTTAACGAGACTCATAGAGAACCTTTCAAGATTACCAGGCATAGGCGCCAAGACCGCTCAGCGCTTAGCCTTCTTTATATTGCGTTCACAAAGAGAGTATGCCGAGGCGCTGGTCAATTCCATAAAAGAGGTCAAGGACGCGGTGGTCTTTTGCGAAGACTGCAATAACTTAAGCGAGGGCACTCTTTGCGAGATATGTGGCGACCCGACCCGCAACAAAGGGGTCTTGTGTATAGTCGAGAACCCGAACGATGTCGTGGCTGTCGAGAAGATGGGGCAGTTTGAAGGCAGGTATTTCTGTCTTATGGGGGCGCTTTCTCCGCTTGACAGCGTAGGCCCCGAGGAACTGAAGATAGACAAGTTGATAAAATTTATAGAGAGAGAGAAGATAAAAGAAGCGATCATAGCGACCGACTCGGACGAGGAGGGGAATACGACCGCGCTCTATTTAGCCCGTGTGCTCAAGCCCTTGGGAGTGAGATTGACGCGCATAGCTTTTGGCCTACCCGTTGGAAGCAACATAGAGTACGCGGATCAAGCGACACTGATAAAGGCCTTCGAGGGGAGAAGGCCTTTATAGGAATTTCGCTTGACTTTAAAACTGTTTTACGGTAAAGTTTTAATATTAAACTTTAAGGAGGTAGAGTATGAAGGTTATGGACGCGATCAAGAGAGGTTTTGATATCGCAAATGCCAACATGAAGCTCATCTTAATCATATTCATATTCAATGTTATCTGGAACCTTGGCGTGATCCCGTTTACCCCGGAGGCGCTTGGTATGACTGGCGCAGGAGTAGCGGTCTCACCAATGCTTACGATAATAAGCCTTCTATTCGTCCTGGCCAGTATATTCATTCAGGGCGGCGTGCTGGGTTCTGTAAAGGATATTATTAAAGAGAACAAACTCGACCTGGAAAAGTTTAAAGGGTATGGAGCGAAATTCTATATAAGGCTTCTGTGTTTGGCGCTCATTATAATGCTGATAATAGCGGTAGTGGCTTTTATAGCCACGCTTGTTGTCGCGGCTTCGGCCCCGACAAAGAATGCTGTAATGATAACGCTTACCACGATCATCGCACTTGTCGTAGGGGGCGCGGGTATATATCTTGTAGTGCTGTTATTCTTGGCCCCGTACATACTGGTGATCGAGGATGTCGGCATATTCGAGTCTATGGCCAGATCGATAGCTTTTGTAAGGAAAAAGATCCTTAAGGTTATAGGATTAGCGGCGATGCTAGTATTGATAGGATTCGGCATAGGCCTGGTTATGGGAATAATAGCGGGCATCATATCATTAGCCATAAAGGGTAAATTCCTGCAGTTTATAACGGGCATATTGAATGGCGGGGTCAACGCCTATCTTAGCATACTTGTGACCGGGTGTCTTGCTAGCTACTATCTAGCGCATAAAGACGCGGGATCTAAAGAGGAAGCGCCCGCTGCTTAAGCGGTATTAATTATAGGAGCAAGAAAAAGAGTTGCTAGAGATCAGATGGCACGGAAGAGGTGGACAAGGCGCCGTAACTGCTGCGAAGATATTGGCTGAATCGGCCATGTTGGATGGCAAGTTTATACAAGCGTTCCCTGAATACGGTCCTGAAAGGGCCGGTGCGCCGGTAAGAAGTTTTACGAGGATAAGCCCCTCACCTATACATACCCATTCTCAAGTTACAGATCCAAAACTCGTCGTTGTATTAGACCCCACACTCCTGGAAGTGATAGATGTCACCGAGGGCCTGCCCGAAGACGGGATCCTTATAGTCAACACCACTGAATCACCTAAGGAGCTGCGACAGAGATTGAATGTAAAGGGGCGAAAATTATTCACCGTCCCCGCTACAGATATAGCCATAAAAGAGCTCAAGCGCAATATACCTAATACACCGATGATAGCTGCACTGGTAAAGGTGACAAGTATACTCGATATAAAGACGGTAGAGAAGAATTTTAAAGAGAAGTACTCAAAGAAGTTTAACCCGGAAGTAATAGAGGGCAACATAAGGGCGATGAACACCGCTTATGAAGCCGTTGTGAGTGAATAATGGCCAAAGGAATGATAAAGAAGAATGCTGGATGGAAGGATATGGCCGAAGGTAATCTTATAGACGGCCCTGCCACAGCCATGGAATACAAGACCGGCACATGGAGGACTTTTAGGCCTGTCTGGATAAAAGAGAACTGTATACACTGTAAATTGTGTTGGCTCTACTGCCCGGATATGGCGATCAAGTTGGAGAACGATAAGATGGCCGGTTTTATATATGATTACTGCAAGGGGTGTGGCACGTGCGCCAAGATATGCCCGGCAAAAAAGAAGGCCATCGATATGAAGAAAGAGACGGAGTGTAAGGAAGGATAGAAGCATTTATGCCAAATTATCAAGCCCTTACAGGTAACGAAGCTGTAGCAACCGCGATGAAGCAGATTGCGCCTGATGTCGTTGCCGCGTATCCGATCACCCCCCAAACGTCACTTATGCAGAAGTTCTCCGAATTCGTAGCCGATGGCGATGTAGATACAGAGATGATCCTTGTTGAGTCTGAGCACAGCGCTATGAGCGCCTGTGTGGGGTCAGCCTCGGCAGGGGCAAGGACCATGACCGCTACCTCAGCGAATGGGCTAGCCCTTATGTGGGAGATCGTGTATATAGCCGCTTCGAGCAGGCTGCCTATAGTGATGCCGGTCATAAACAGGGCGCTTTCGGCGCCTATCAACATACATTGTGACCATTCAGATGCTATGGGTGCCAGAGATTCGGGGTGGATACAGCTATGGAGCGAGAACGCCCAGGAAGCGTACGACAATACCATACAGGCGATAAAGATAGCCGAAGACCCTTCCGTAAGGCTCCCCGTTATGGTAAACCTGGATGGCTTTGTGATAAGCCACGGTATGGAGAATGTAGATATATATGATGATAATAAGGTAAAAGCCTTCGTGGGCGAATACAAGACTCTCATAAATTTGCTAGATCTAAAGAATCCTATAACTGTCGGGCCGCTCGATCTGCAGGACTTCTATTTTGAGCACAAGAGGCAGCAGGTCGAAGGGATGATGCATGCCGAGAAGGTTATAGAGAAGGTGGCAAAAGAGTTTAAATCAGAGTTTGGGAAGGACTATGGGATAATAGAAGGATACCATCTCGATGACGCCGAATTCGTTATCGTAGGGCTCGGCTCGACCATGGGGACATTGAGGGGTGTTATTGACGAAGCTAGAAAGAGCGGGGTGAAGGCGGGACTTCTGAAGCTCAGGGTATTCAGGCCCTTTCCTAAAGATGCTTTAAGAGAAGCCCTCAAAGGCAAAAAGGCGATAGCCGTCCTGGACAGGGCAGATTCATTCAATGCTGTAAGCGGCCCTCTCTTCTCCGAGATCACAAGCGCCTTGTATGGTACGACCTCTATACCTATTACAAATTATATATACGGCCTCGGCGGCCGCGACACAAGCTTAAGTATGCTGCATCGTGTTATAAAGGATACCTATGATATTTCGAAAAAAGGAAAGACCGAAAACATATTGACTTATTTGGGAGTGAGAGGATAGCATGGCCACCCTTAAAGAACTCACGCAGCGCGAATCGATACTATCGAGTGGACACAGGATGTGCGCGGGATGCACCGCGCCGACCATAGTGAAGCTCATATCCTTAGCGAGCAAATACCCGCTTGTGGTATCGTGCGCCACGGGATGTCTCGAGGTAGCTACTACGATATATCCATACACGGCATGGAAGTGTTCCTTTATACACAATGCTTTTGAAAACTCCGCGGCGACGATAAGCGGGACAGAGACCGCCTACAGGGCGCTTAAGAAGAAAGGCAAGATAACCGAAGAGATAAAGTTCATAGGGTTTGGTGGAGACGGGGGGACGTATGATATAGGGCTCCAGTCTCTATCAGGAGCGATGGAGAGGGGCCACGATATGCTTTACGTTTGTTACGACAACGAGGCGTATATGAATACAGGCATCCAGCGTTCCAGTGCCACGCCCAAAGGCGCGGCCACCACTACATCCCCGGCCGGTAAGGTTACCCCGGGCAAGAAAGAGTTCAGGAAAGACCTTACGGCGATCATGGTCGCGCATAAGATACCTTATATCGCGCAGGCCTCTCCGAGCAACTGGCAGGACCTGGTGAAGAAGGTAGAGAAGGCGCTCGAGATAAAAGGCCCGAAGTTTATTAACGTGATCATGCCATGTCCTCTAGGATGGCGCTTTGCGACCGACCAGGGCATCGAGATGGCCAAATTAGCCGTCGAGACATGTTTCTGGCCTTTATATGAGGTAGAGAACAGGAAGTGGAACGTTACTTATAAGCCAAAAGAGAAGAAGCCCTTTACGGAGTTTATTGAGAAGCAGGGACGTTTTTCGCACCTGAAGAAAGAGAAGAATAAGTTTATATTGGATGAGCTCCAGAAAGAAGTCGATGATAATTGGGAAGAGCTCTTGTGGAAGTCAGAGGTCGGAAAGGTAAGCGTCTCCGCTTAGAATGTTTATAGACATAGAAGTTTATAAAGGCGACGACAACATATTTTTAGCAAGCTGCCCGGAATTAAACCTGCACTCAAATGGCCCCACGCGTGACGAAGCCGTAGATAAGCTTAAGTTCAATATCCTGGATTATATGAAGAATTCAAAGCTTTACGCGGATGCTAAAGAGGAGATAGATTTTAGCGTCAGATTTTACGCTTCCCGCTACCCTTACACCCATTAAGAGCCCTTATGACCTGCTGCGGGGTACATGCCAATCTTTAATCTTTTTTGCGGTTTTTATTTATGGTTCTCAGCAAGGCTTTGACTACTATGGGGTCGAACTGTTTGCCGGAACCTTCTTTGATGATCTCGACCGTTTTCTTCTTGGAATAGGCTTTTCGGTAGGGCCTGTCGGATATCAGGGCCTGGTAGACATCCGCTATAGCTAGTATCCTGGCGCCCAGGGGTATCTCATCTCCTTTTAGCCCTGCTACATACCCTTTACCGTCGTATCTTTCGTGATGGTAGAGTATATATGGTACGACATCTTTTAAAAAGTGTATAGAGCGTATTATCTCCGCACCTATGAGGGGATGTTTTTTTATCTGTTCATACTCTTTCTCCGTCAACCTTGCCTTCTTGCGCAGGATATTGTCATCGATCCCTATCTTTCCGAGATCATGAAGTACGGCCGCCTGCTCAAGGTTTGTTATCTTGCTTTGAGAGAGCCCGAGCTCCTTGGCGATCTCTCTGACTATGTTTACCGTCTTCTCGACGTGCTCTCCTGTATAATGGTCTCTCATCTCTATCGCCTTCGCGAAGGCGTAAATAGATTCCAGGAGGGCCTGGTTGAGTTTCTTGCCGGCCTTCTTTAAATTTATCTTTAAGCCCTCTATCTCTTCTCTCTTTGTTATAAGGACTTTCTCCTTTGTCGTGACGGCTTCATAGGAGCATATCCTGTTGCCCCCAAGCTCCTTTGCCCTCAGGACTGTCTTATCAAGGGCGTCTATCAAACCCGCGACACCGCTTATATTATCATCAGGATAATTTATTACGCTTATGCTTGTCTTTAGCTTGATCTTTATCTTGCGCACCTTGAACGAGTGTTTCTGTATGTTTTCACAGAGTCGTTGGGCGAGGGAGAGCGCGCGCGGCTTGGGCGTATTAGGCAGCATCAGGACAAACCCCGCACCTATATAACGTGTGAGTATATCGGTGGTCCTGACGAACCTCTTTAGATATTGCGCGAACTCTTTTAATAGGTTATGGC